>NZ_NCWQ01000024.1:0-46849 GCF_002156885.1 Flavobacterium sp. AJR
GATTCGCTAAAGCGAAAACACAGACAAACACGGATTTCTTCTCGTCCCGAATACTTAACTTTTCTTAATTACTTAATGGTGAAAATTCAGCGCAAATGACACACGGATTAAACGGATTCGCTAAAGCGAAAATACGGATAAACACGGATTTCTTCTCGTCCCGAATACTTAACTTTTCTTAATTACTTAATGGTGAAAATTTACTTAAATCTTCTATGTATCAAATAAAAAATTCCAAACCCTAAACTTTTTATTATATCGTTTAGAATCTGGAATTTTATTTCAGATTTTGAATTGTCTTTTATTTCAAATCTTTAGCATTTTTAACTTTCTGATCTGTTAAAGCAAGTGCTAAAACTTCGCTCATTTCTTTCACATAATGAAAAGTTAAACCTTCTAAATATTCTGGTTTTATTTCGTCAATATCACTTTTGTTTTCATGACATAAAATAATCTCTTTAATGTTAGCTCTTTTGGCAGCCAATATTTTTTCTTTGATTCCGCCTACTGGCAATACTTTTCCACGCAAAGTGATTTCTCCAGTCATTGCAGTATTTTTCTTCACTTTAGTTTGTGTTAATAATGACACTAATGAAGTTAACATTGCAATACCTGCACTCGGACCATCTTTAGGAGTTGCTCCTTCTGGTACGTGAATATGAATATTATATTTCTGGAACAATTCTGGGTTTAATCCTAGTTTCTTAGCATTTGCCTTAATATACTCTAATGCAATTGTAGCCGATTCTTTCATTACAGTTCCTAAATTCCCTGTAATGCTCAAAGAACCTTTTCCTTCGGATATTAATGATTCTATAAAAAGAATATCTCCACCAACACTTGTCCAAGCTAGTCCTGTTACTACACCAGCAACATCATTGCTTTCATATTTATCACGCTCTAATCTTGGTACACCTAATATCTTAACGATATCTTCGTCGGTTACTTTTTTATTGTACTCCTCCTCCATCGCTACCGATTTAGCAGCATTACGGATTACCTGAGCCATTTTATTTTCAAGATTACGAACACCTGATTCTCTGGTATATCCTTCAACGATTTTTTCTAATTGTTTTTTTCCAATAGTCAAATCTTTTGCGGTTAAACCATGAGCCAAAAGTTGTTTTGGAAACAAGTGCTTACGTGCAATTTCTACTTTTTCTTCAATTGTATATCCAGACATTTTGATAACTTCCATTCTGTCTTTCAACGCTGGTTGGATAGCCGACATATTATTAGAAGTTGCAATAAACATTACTTTAGATAAATCATACCCCATTTCAAGGAAGTTATCATAAAAAGCATTGTTTTGTTCTGGATCTAAAACTTCTAGTAAAGCTGATGATGGATCACCGCTATTACTATTTGATAATTTATCGATTTCGTCTAAAACAAAAACTGGATTAGAAGTTCCAGCTTTTTTCAAACTCTGGATTATTCTACCTGGCATTGCTCCAATATATGTTTTTCTGTGTCCACGTATTTCGGCTTCGTCACGTAATCCACCAAGCGAAATACGTACATATTCTCTACCCAAAGCTTCGGCAACAGATCTTCCTATCGATGTTTTACCAACTCCCGGAGGTCCTGTTAAACATATAATTGGTGATTTCATGTCATTTCGCAATTTTAAAACTGCCAAATGCTCAATCATTCTTTTCTTTACTTCTTCTAAACCAAAATGATCTCTATCTAATACTTTTTGAGCATGTTTTAAGTCAAAATTATCTTTAGAGAATGTTCCCCAAGGTAATTCCAGAAATAACTCCAAGTAGTTTCTTTGAATACCAAAATCTGGCGATTGCGGATTCATTCTTCGCATTTTAGACAATTCTTTCTCGAAATGTTTTTGCGTTTTCTCATCCCAAATCTTTTCTTTAGCTTTTAGACTCATCTCGTCCATTTCTTCCTCTTGCGAAACGCCACCCAATTCTTCCTGAATGGTTTTCATTTGCTGATGCAAGAAATATTCGCGTTGTTGCTGATCTAAATCAAAACGAACCTTTGATTGTATATCGTTTTTCAGTTCTAATTTTTGCAACTCAACGTTCATGTAACGTAACGTTTCAAGCGCACGATCTTTTAAGCCATTTATCGAAAGTAATCCTTGTTTTTCTTTCACCGATAAATTCATATTCGACGAAACAAAATTGATTAAAAATGATTGGCTCTCAATATTTTTAATTGCAAATGTAGCTTCAGATGGGATACTTGGGCTTTCTTTAATAATCTGGATTGCTAATTCTTTTATAGAATCAACAATAGCATTAAACTCTGTATCGTTTTTATCTGGACGCGTTTCTTCAACCTCTTTTACATTTGCAGTAATATAAGGTTCTTCAGAAATTACCTCAGCAATTTCAAAACGTTTTTTTCCTTGTAAAATAACCGTGATGTTTCCATCAGGCATTTTCAAGACACGAAGAATTCTCGCAACTGTTCCTACCTTATGAATATCATCTTTGGATGGATCTTCGTCTTCTTCGTTTATCTGAGATACAACTCCGATGATTTTATCACCCGCATTTGCATCATTTATAAGTTTTATAGATTTATCTCTACCCGCAGAAATAGGAATAACAACTCCTGGAAATAAAACAGTGTTGCGTAAAGGTAAAATTGGTAACGAAAAAGGTAATTCTTCGTTATTCATTTCTTCCTCATCTTCAGGAGTCAATAACGGTATTAATTCGGCTTCAGAATCAAATTCTTGAAGTGACAGATTGTCAATAGTAAGTATTTTATGATTTGACATAGTATAATATAAGTCGTTTTGTCATTAAAAAAATAAATTCAAATCGCAAATTATCGAATAAACTTGCTTAATCTCAAATAAAAACGCCACAGGAGCTTAATTTATTTGCATAACTATAAAAATAGACAATCATTGTGCCAAACAAATGCAAACAACGACTTTGATTTTTAAGAATCGGCAATATAGAAAGTTTCGCTTTAAATTAAAGCCTCAAAAAAACTTTTATAAAAAATTTACATTTAATTTTATCAAAAGTGTAACAAACCAAAAAAACCACCGTCATTAATAAAAACCATTAGACGCTACTTGAATATAACTAACCAAAATATCGAAGAATTAATAACATTGTGCAAACAAAAGAATCAAAAAGCACAATTTGAAGTATACAACAGATACTGTAAAGCCATGTATAATGTTGCGTATCGTATTGTAAAAGACGAACACTATGCTCAAGATGTTATGCAAGAAGCTTTTCTTAAAGCATTCACCAAAATTGATGACTATAAACAAGAAGTCGCTTTTGGAGCCTGGCTCAAGAAAATCGTAATTAATTACAGTATTGATTTTTACAAAAAAAACAATAAGTTTCAAATAGAAGATCTTAGTAAGACTTTATACAAAATAGAGGAAAATGATAGTTTCTTTTCTGAAAATCTAGATCTGGATTCTCTGAAGGTAAAACAAGTCATGGAAGCTATTTTAAGCTTAAAGGATAACTATCGAATGGTTTTGACCTTATTTTATATTGAAGGGTACGATCAAGAAGAAATAAGTGAAATACTTACTATTAGCTATGCCAATTGCCGGACTACATTGAACAGAGCTAAAAACAGTTTAAGAAAAAAATTAGAGGAGATATGAAATCGCCACTTAAACAATTTTGTGGAAACAAAGAACTAATTATCAAAAAGGCGATACTATATATCACCTCTAAAAAATAAAAATTTGGATATATGAAAAAGGAAAATGACAAACTAGACCAATTATTTGAAAAATTTGAAAATCAGTGGGATATTCAGGAGATGGAACCCCAACATGAAGCAGATTTTTTAAATAAATTAAAGAAAACAAAACCGAAAAAGAATTATACAATTACATATGCTATCGCAGCTTCGATAGTACTTATGCTGGGGATTTCTGTGTTTTTTAATGTAAATCAAAAACCAAAAGAATTAAAATTTGCCTCACAGGAAACCAAAAGAACTGATTCGATTTTTGGAGCTCTAATTGCCAATGAACTTGAAAAACTTCATGACAAGAAATCGCCCGAAAACGAGCAAATAATTAGCGATGCCCTTAAACAAATGAAAGTTATGGATAATGATTATGCAAAAATCATTACCGAACTACAAAAAAACGGCGAAAACAAACAGATTATTTACGCTATGATTAGCAATTTACAAACCCGTATTTCATTCTTGCAAAATGTATTAACCCGTATTGACGAAAATGAAAAATTTAAAAACAGCACTCATGAAAAAACACTATAACTTCCTTATCTTATTACTGATAATTCCCTTTTTAGGATTTGCAAACGACGATGGTTATTCGACAAAGCAAAAAGTTATCAAAAAAACCTATATCGTTAACTCTGATGCCGGAATAGATATCGACAGTAAATACGGAAATATTACGGTTACAACCTGGGATGAAGATAAAATCGATATTGAAGTAATTATAAAAGTATCTGGAAACAATGAAAACTGGGTAAACGAAAAATTAAACAGTATCAATGTAAATATCACAGCATTAAAATCAATGCTTACTGCCAGCACAAGCATTGGGAACTCAACATACAAAAGCAAAGGGAGTAATAATAGTTTTGAGATTAATTACACCTTAAAAATCCCGAAAAATGGAACTGTAAAGCTTAATAATAAATATGGAAATATCACTACAGGAGATTTAGCATCAACTACAGATATCTTTTGTAAATATGGAAAAGTAAACCTGGGCAGATTAAATGGGAATGCAAATACAATTCATATAGAATATTGTCAAAACTCTAGCATACAATATATTAAAAACGGAAATCTAGAAGCTAGATATTCAGGACTTAAAATTAATAGTGCTGGAAGAATTAATCTTGACACCAATTATACTGATATTGTTATGGGGGATGGTCAGAATATTAGGTACGATTGTAATTACGGAACATTTAAATTTCAGAAAATGGGTTCTATTGCAGGAGCAGGAAATTATCTGACTGTTAATATTGGTGAAATTTTAAATACATTAAGCATAGATCTTAATTATGGTAATCTGGCTGTAGGAATCATAAACGAAAAAGCCAATAATATAAATGTTACCTCTGGATATTCGGATATATCACTGGGATATGATAGCAACTATGCTTTCGACTTTGATATTTCGGCAAGGTATTCTGGCATAAAAACCGATTCTTCTCTTCAGATTTCTAACAGTGAAGAAAAGAGTAATGCAAAAAAAATCGACGGATTTTACAAGAAAAAAGGACAAAACAAAGTCGTTCTTATCTCAAGTTATGGAAGTATATCATTAGTTAAAAAACAATAAAATAATAAATCATTAAAAATCAATCAAAAAATGAAAAAATCAATTCAATTATTAGTTTGTAGCGTATTCTTTTTAAGTACAGTTGCCAATGCACAATGGTCTAAAGAACGCATAAAAGGAAATGGAAAAGTTGTAACCAATACTCGCTCAACTGGCTCTTATGATGATATTAAAGTAATGGGATCGTTTGATGTCGATTTAGTTGCAGGAAAAGAAGGTGCAATTATAGTTAAAGCCGAAGAAAATTTACAACAGTATATTAAAGTTGAAGTTGAAGGCAATGTGCTTAAAATTTACACCGAAAAAAACAAAAATATTAGTTCGAGCATGGGTAAAAACATCCAACTAACTATTCCTTTCGAAAAAATATCTAGTGTTACACTTTCAGGATCTGGAGATGTAAGATCTAAAAGTACAATAAAATCTGATTCTTTTTCGGCAGCGTTATCAGGCTCAGGAAATTTAGATCTAGATGTTGACACAACTTCATTTAACCTTGCCGTAAGCGGTTCCGGAGATGTTGTTTTAAAAGGAAATACTGGAAATTTCACAACAAAATTGTCTGGTTCTGGCGATATCGATTCAGATGCATTAAAAGCTAAAAATGTAGATATTACCATTTCTGGATCTGGTGACAGCAAAGTTTTTTGTAGCGAAAACCTAAAAGCCAGAGTTTCGGGTTCAGGTGATATTCAATATAAGGGAGATCCTAAAACAAAAGATACCAAAGTAAGTGGTTCGGGAAGTATCTCGAAAGCCTAAAAAATAAAGATCCCAAAGAAGCAATAATTATTAAACAAAAAAAACTAACTATGAAAAATATAATTATTGCTTTTTTATTAAGCATTGGTTTTTCATGCTCAAGTCAGCAAAAAATAAACACTCTTAGCGAAAAAGAAATTTTCGCATCTATAGATAAAAATGCCAATGCATTACTAAAAGATTCAAAAGCCTATTCGGTTTCTATTGGTGTAATAAAAGACGGTAAAACGTATACCAAACATTATGGCGAAATAGATAAAGGAAAAGGGAATAAAGCCACAAACGAAACGCTATTTGAAATAGCGTCTACTACTAAAGTATTTACAGGAACTCTTGTTGCAAATGCAGTTTTAGATGGAAAATTAAAATTAGACGATGATATTCGAAAGTATCTCAATGAAGGATTCCCGAATTTAGAATTTAAAGGAACTCCTATCAAAATAAAAAATCTAATTACACACCGAAGCGGAATTCTAACTCCCTTTCCTGATACCAAAGAAATAAGACAAAAATTTAGCCCTGATAGCTTTCTTGTTCATAAAAACAGGCTAGATAAATCTTATACCAAAACTGATTTTTTTAACGCTTTAAGAAAAGTAAAAGTTGATACTTTACCAGGCTCAAGCCCAGCGTTTAAATACGGAGCTTTAGGTCCCGAATTATGTGCACATATTTTGGAAAATATTTACAAAAAAAATTATGAAGACCTATTGCGTCAGGTGATTTTTGACAAAGCAGGAATGAAAAACACAAAGGTAAAATTAGCTCCTAATGATGTTCTTGCTAATGGTTATAACGGAAGTGGATTGTTAATGACAAATTTATCAAGCAATCTTTGGGGAGCTTCAAAAATGCTAAAATCAACGATGAGTGATTTAATCAAATTCATAAAATTTGAATTAGATACGACCAATAAGGTTGTAATAGAATCGCATCGAAGAATCTATGTAAATGGTGATATGGGCTATTTTTGGGAAATTCAGGAAGATAGCAACAAAAAGCTTAGTTATGCCAAAGATGGTGGCTCTAATGGCACGCAAAATATGCTGAAAATATATCCTGAATATAATTTAGGTTTTATAATTATTATGAATCAAAGCGATAACAATTCAGGCACTTACCTTGAAGCTGCATCTCTAGGTTTATTGACCGATTTAAAAAATTCCAGCAAATAAAACCGAAGGGATATAATCCCTAAAAAAAACCTTTAAAACTCGATAAAAATGAGACGGATAATTTATATTTTCCTTCTGGTGCTTTCTTGTGCCCTGTCTTTTGGGCAAAAAAAAGAATATACGGAAAAACCAGCAAATAAAATCATCGCCCTAGATAGCCTAAAGGCTAGCACTGCATCATTAATGACAAAGTATAACCTTAAAGGACTGAGTGTTGCTGTTTTTGAAAACTATAAAATAATCTGGACAAATGAATGGGGAACAAAAGCATCAGATTCTGAAGAAAAAAGTCAATCCAAATACCGCATTTTCAACAGCATCAATCTCTAAACCTATCACCGCAATAGTTTGTGCAATTCTAGAAGAAAAAGGCATAATTAACCTAGATGATCCAATTTCTAAATATCTTAAAAGATGGCAATTACCAAAAAGTGATTTTACAAAAGATATCGATGTAACGTGGAAACAACTTTTATCTCATACTGCTGGAACAAGTCAGGGAGGTTTTGAAGATTATTACACAGGAGATTCAATACCGACAATTGTAGAGAGTTTACAAGGAAAATTACTTCCAAGGTCTAAAGAGGCAATTAAATTCCTATTTAAACCAGGAACTAATTGGGAATATAGCGGTGGTGGTTATGTAATTATTCAATGCGCTCTCGAAGATCATCTTGGCAAACCACTTGCCGAAATTGTAAAAGAGTACCTTATTGATCCTTTAAAGTTGCAAAACTCAACAATGTTACAGCCTAATGAAAAAGGATTTTTAACCAACATTGCCAAAGTACATAATAGCAAAGGCAAAATCATTAGAACAGGAATCCCTATAACGCCTCAAGTAGCGCCATCAGGCTTATGGTCTACTCCTACTGATTTGGCAACAATTACCATCGAAATGCAAAAGGCTTTATTAGGAAAAGGAAATAAAGTAATTTCTACGGCTGTTGCCAAAAAAGTTACCAACATTGTTACCCTTAACGGTGCCAGAGGCTGGAGTTACGGTTGGCAACGAAGTCTGGGATGGGGAAATCAAGATTGGTTCTCTCATGATGGTTCTAACACTGGAACAGGCGGAGAATTATTAGGCACAATGACAAATGGTAACGGAATAGCTATTTTGGCAAATGGTGATAAACCTAATCGTTTACCTGTAATGAGCTATGTAGAGAAAGAAGTCATTAATAAACTTAATTGGTATACACCTATTAATGAAAAAACTACAAAGGATATTCCTTTGGCGTTAAGCAAAGCTATAAAAGGATATTATACTGAAATCTTATATGGATATGACAGAATGGGAACTACTCAAATATTTGAAGAGAACAAAAAGCTATACCTCAACTCTCCGTTTTTAAAAGAAAATTTTGATGAGGACAAAAGCAAAATGTACTATATAGGAAACAATACTTTTAAGATTAATAATTATCCAAATACCATTCAATTTAACTTAAACGGAAGTAATGAATTAAAAGGAATAACTATTTCTCGCCAAGGTTATAAGGTAAAAGATCTAGAACTCACGCTGGATCAAATAAGAACTCCTCAAACAGAAACAATCGAAATTTTTAGTGATGCTAATTTTGAAATGGCTGTTGCCAAATTCAATAAATTGAGATTAAAATATCCAGATTTCAATTTTGAAAATACATTAAACAATTTAGGGTATAGTTTTTACAACAAAAATCAGACGAATCTTTCTATTCAAATTTTCGCTCTTAATTGTAATGAATACCCAAATTCAGCTAATACATACGACAGCTTAGGGGAAATTTATGAATTGACTGGGAATCTAAATCTTGCAAAAAAGAACTATCAAAAATCACTAGAATTAAATCCTAAAAATGATAATGCCAAGCAAATGCTCGCTAAAATCGAAAACAGAATAAACAAATAATTTTTACTTCGCCACAACATATTAATAGTGGCGAAGTAATTATCTTATAATTATATTTTACTTATTTACCATGTCATTTTTAGGTATTCTTCTTAATAGAAAAATAGCTACTACAAAAAAGATTCCTAAAATTACAATCGCTGCGCGCGGACTTCCCGTTATTTGATCAATTATACCGTAAACACACATTCCGATTACAATTCCAACTTTTTCAGCCACATCATAAAAACTAAAGAATGAAGCAGTATCTTCTGTTTCAGGTAATAACTTGGAATACGTAGAACGTGACAACGCTTGAATACCTCCCATTACAAATCCAGCAACTGTAGCCATCACATAAAAATGAATTGGTAATGTGATGAAAAAAGCTAGTGCACAAAAAATTGCCCAAATAATATTAATTACAATCAAGGTTGGAATATTTCCAAATTTTGCAGAAGCTCTCGAAGTAAATACAGCACCAATAACAGCTACTAATTGAATTATTAAAATACATTTAATTAACCCAATAGTGCTTTCTTCTTCGGATGACCATTGAATTTCCTGTGCTCCAAAATAAGTAGCAACAAGCATAACGGTTTGAACTGCCATACTTGAAACGAAAAATCCGCCCAAATATCTTCGTAAAGGAATATTTTGTTTCAATAATGCCCAGACTTTTTTTAATTCTTTAAAGCCATTAAAAATTACAGATCTAGTTAATTTTTCTCCTTTATCTTTACTTCCTTTTGGTAAATAATAGTAGGTATACTGACTAAATAATATCCACCAAACTCCTACCATTAAAAAGGAATAACGCATAGCCACATTTGAAGCTTTTTCTGTTTCTGTTCCTTCAATTCCAAACCACTCTGGTTTCATTATCATAGCTAAATTGAGAAGTAATAAAACAACACTACCTATATATCCTAAAGAATATCCTTTGGCACTAATCTTATCCTGCTGCTCTACAAAAGCTATATCTGGCAAATACGAATTATAAAAAACCAAACTTCCCCAATATCCCAGTAATCCCAGAAAATAAAATGCTAATCCTACGTATATATTCTCAAGGTTAAACCAATATAGTCCCATACAAGATAAGGCTCCCATATAGCAAAAGAACTTCATAAATGTTTTTTTGTCTCCCACATAATCAGCAATTCCTGATAATAACGGGGAAATAAAAGAAACAACCAAAAAGGCCATCGCAGTTATAAAACTAATTAAAGCAGAATTTTTAAGATTCATCCCAAAAACATGAATGTAATGATCACGTTCTGCAAACAAAGCTTCGTAAAATATTGGGAATACTGCCGATGCTATAGTCAGAGTATAAACCGAGTTTGCCCAATCATAAAATGCCCACGCATTTAATAATTTCTTATCACCTTTTGGTAAGTTTTTCATAAAAATAGTTTCGTTAATAGGCTGCGAATTTATCTATTTATTATTTGTAATTAAATAGATTTCTGAAAAAACATACATTAAATAACCTGTTGTTGATAATTTTTTATCCTTCTCAACCACATCATTTTACAACTCGATAAAAAGCTTAAAAAATAGTTATGTTTTCTTAAAACAAAACACGTCTTAATTCAAAAGCAAAATATAGTCTTATTTAAACATTTTAATAATCTTTTGAGGTAATTTTAAGATTTATGTCTGGGTAATTTTGTTTCGAATTTAAAAAAAATAAATCATGAAAAAAATCTTCTACTTATTTATTGCTGGTTTTATGACGCTTACATCATGTTCCAATGATAATGATTTGAGCAAAGACCTTTCCTCGACCGTTACTGATCCTACCAAAGTAATCAATGCGTCCGGATCTGCAGATGGGGTAACTTATAAACTCCAAAACTTAACTGTAAACCCAGATTTAACAAAAATTTCTTCTGAAAATGCTATAATTACTAGCTCAGAGGCAGAAATGAAAAGTGGTAATTTCGAAATTGAAACTTCAACTTCTGACGTAGTTGAAAAACTTATTGCTGGAAACTTAATTTACTTAACATCTGATGAAGGTAAAGTATATTTCAGAACAATAGCTAGTGTTACTAAGAACAATAATAGCTACTCACTGAAAACAGCTGATGCTCATATAGGGGATTTATTTCAAGGTGGTTCTATTGAACTATCGATGGATGTACAAGAAAATGAAAAAGCTTTAAGATCTAAAAACACTTCATTACTTACTGCAAGAGGTAATTATGACAACAGTTTTACTTATGACATTTTCAATAACATCACTGAATATAAGGCTGACGGTTTCTCTATGAGTCCAAATACTTCTGTAAATTCAGTTCTTAGCATGAAAATAGGATTCGGAAAGTCTAAATTACTTCCTAACGAAATTGAAGTGTATTATCAAATTAACAGCGCTATCAACCCATATTATAACTTTGCTGGAGCTGTAAATAAAAAATACTCTTATAACCTAATCGATAATGTTCCTGCAAATCTTTTAGACTTACTTAAAAAAGTACAAATAGATGTTACTATTCCTGCTGGAGATCTTTTAGGAGATATTCCTGCAAAAATAAGTATTGATGAAATTGCTTTCCCAATGGAAGTTGAAGCTAACTTATCAAAAAGTTCTCATTTTGCCATTAATTCAAATGGAATATTCAAAATAGGATTTGCTTATTATAATGGTATTCCTGGAAAAAAGAGTCATTTTATCTATGAAAATACTATCACAAATTCAAAAATTACTGAAGGTGATTTAGCAGGAGAAGTTAGTACGGATATGAAAATATCAATCAAACCTAAAATTCAATTATTAGATTCTAATATTTTAGATGTAAAAGGAAATATTGTATTCGGAATAAACAGCTTTACTATTGGAAACGGAAGTTTAACTCAACCATCTGCTTTTGCTTCTACAGGAAATTTCTATTCTTCAGGAACTTTCTCTTTTGGAGCTTTAGGATTAACTGTTTATACTACAGAATTATTTAAAGAAAACAAAGTATTATGGAATATTGGAGAATACAAAAAAACCATGACCGTATCTAATTTCAGATCAGTTAAAACTTCTGCATTACCTTGTAGTGGTCTTTATTCTTATGGTTTTGATGTTACTTTAGATTACAAATACCCAATTACTGGTAAAGTACTCTCTTCTGGTAACTTAGAAGTTACTTATGATGTATATTCGGATACAGGAACTGTATTAGAAACTGCCAAAAAAGTAACGGTTGCTGCAAAGGATATCACAGCAAATAGTTTTAAATTCAATCTTTGTATTCCATTCAGAAAAATCAATATTCTTAGTGTAGCAAAAACAAGTAATATCAAAAATATTACTATTAAAGATGCTAATGGTTACCTAGCTACTGGAGTTATTAACCCAGCAACAAATAGCGTATACCCACAAATGACTGTTACAAAATAACATTCAAACAAATACTAAATAGAAAAAGATTGACTTTAAAAGGTCAATCTTTTTTGTTTTAATTTATTCCAAGGTTTTTAATTATATATTTCAAAACCTATAAATTCTTTTTACTTAATAATACCAACTTTAAGCGCTGTAGCTTTTGCTTCTGGAATTAACGCATTTAAATTAGCAATTCTAGTAGCATCAGATGGGTGTGTACTAAGAAATTCTGGCGTTTGTCCCGAAGATTGAGCCGACATTCTTTTCCAAAAAGCTATAGATTCATCTACGTTATATCCTGCAATTGCCATAAGCGTTAACCCTATCTTATCAGCTTCACTTTCATTATTTCGGCTAAATGGGAGCATCACTCCTACTTGTGAGCCAATTCCATAATATTTTTGCCACATTTCTTGCTTGTCAGCACTCTGGCTACCTGTTACTGCAGCAACTCCTACTGCACCTAATTGTTGTAATTGAGCTGCACTCATACGTTGTGCACCGTGATTAGCCAAAGCATGCGAAACCTCATGCCCTAGAACTGTTGCTAAACCAGCATCATCTTTAGTTACTGGCAAAATACCAGAATAAACTACAATTTTACCTCCTGGCATACACCAGGCATTCACCTCTTTATTATCTACCAATTTATATTCCCAGCGATAATCTTTAAGATATTGAGATTGTCCTAAGTAAGTTAGATATTTCTCGGCTGCTGCTTTAATTTTCATTCCAACAACTTCAACTCGCTTAGCATCGGCAGTTCCTGTAATTACTTTATTTTCTTTAATAAAAGTATTGTACTGCTGAAACGAAGATGGAAATAACTCACTATTAGAAACAAAATTAAGACTCTTTTTTCCCGTAACAGGATTTACTGCACATGAATACACTGAAGCTATAGTGAATATTCCCAACAATAATTTATTTCTCATGACTTTTACATTTAATGACATACAAAAATACGATTATTCTAAATTCATTTTTTATACAATTCGTTTAAAAAATATCATAATTAGATTATTATCCTATGCATCGCACATTTATTAAATTATAACTTATCAATAGATTTTATTAATTGTGTTACTTTTATATTTTTAAAATTTGATTACAACAAAAGCTCCTTAAAACGTATTATAATGTCTAAAAAAAAGCCTAGCCCTGCAGAATCATTAAAAGTTCCTCAATTTATAATATTTACAGGCAAACTCCTTAATTTCATTTCACCTAAGTGGGTTACTTCCTATGCAATAAAACTTTTTATAACTCCAATAAAACATAAAGTTCCGAAAAGAGAACTAGAAATGGATCATAAAAGCATCCAGAATACAATAAAAGTTCCTGCGATTAATAAAGAAGTTGTTGTTTATAAGTTTGGCCAAAGCCAAAAAAAGATTCTATTGGTTCATGGTTGGTCAGGCCGCGGAACGCAATTATTTAAGATTGCCGATGAACTACTTAAGCATGGTTATGAAACCATAAGTTTTGACGCTCCTGCTCACGGAAAATCTCCTGGAAAAACTACTCATATGGTAGATTTTATTGCTTCAATCTTAGAGATTGAAAAACAATATGGTCCTTTTGTAGCTGCAGTCGGGCATTCATTAGGCGGTATGTCTGTATTAAACGCTATTAAGCAGGGACTAAAGATTAATCGAGCAGTACTTATTGGTAGCGGTGATATTGTTCAGGATATTGTTGATGACTTTGTTGCTAAACTAGAATTAAAACCAGAAATAGGCATTCGTTTACGTGACTATTTTGAAGAAAAGCACAACATAAAAATGAATGATTTTTCGGCATATATAGCCGCAGCAGCTGTAACTATTCCTGTCTTGGTTATTCATGATAAAGATGACCCTGAAGTTGCCGTAAAAGCTGGAATTCATATTAATGAACATTTACAAAATGGTACACTAATATTAACTGAAGGATTAGGTCATCGAAAAATATTAGGCAATACTAATGTTATTAATAAAACCGTACAATTTATCGAACATAAGTAACTAATTTTGTTAGTCTTACTTTTTGATAAAATAAATTAAAATAAAACACATGAAATATCCAATCGAAAAAACAGAACAAGAATGGAGAGAGCAACTTGGTAATGACCGTTATCAAGTACTTCGCCAAAAAGGAACTGAACGCCCGCATACTGGAGAATACAATCTTCATTTCGAAAAAGGCGTTTATTGTTGTGGTGCTTGTAATGAACTTTTGTTTGAGAGCAACTCAAAATTTGATGCACATTGTGGATGGCCTTCATTTGACGAATCGATTCCAGGTAAAGTAGAATATATCTCGGATGTGAGCCATGGTATGAAAAGAACTGAAATTTTATGTGCCAATTGCGGAAGTCACTTGGGACATGTATTTAACGATGGTCCGACTGAAACTGGACAACGTTATTGTGTAAATTCCTTATCGATAGATTTTAAAGACAAATAGTCATGGATTTATTTGGAGATTCGCCAAATTGGAAAGAAAATCTAGAGCCTCTTCTTGCTAAATATAAGGGAAGAAAACATCCTTTGGATTATAAAAACACGTATCAGCTGCTTGTAATGCTCATATTGTCTGCACAAGATTCTGATGCAAATATTAACTCCATTGCACCTACATTCTTTGCTAAATATCCAAATATGCAAAGTCTTGCTGCAACAAGTCTGGAAGAACTTTTTGCTGACATTAGTAAAGTTAGAAACTACAGAACGAAAGCGGAATGGTTAATAGAAATTGCAAATACTCTTAAAAAAGATGAAAACATCCCGATGACGATGAAAGATCTGGTTGCTTTAAAAGGTATTGGTCGAAAATCTGCAAATGTAATTTTGAGAGAATCGAAAAAACCTGCAGAAGGAATTATTGCTGATTTACACGTTATACGAGTTGCTCCAAGAATTGGATTAACAAAGGAATCTAAAGACGGTAATAAAGTAGAGAAAGAATTAATGCAGATTTTACCAAAGGATATTTGGGGAGAAATAGGAATGGCAATATCATTTTTAGGAAGAGAAATTTGTCGTCCAAAACCAAAATGCAATGAATGTCTGATTAACTCACATTGCAATTATTATCTCAGTTCTTAAAAATTAATAGAGAAAAAAGATGCACTGCGCTACATCTTTACAAAGCATAAAAAAACCGAGATATATGTCTCGGTTTTTTTATGCTTGCAAAATAATTTTACATTTTTGCTTTCAATGCTTTGTATTCAGCTGTCATTTCAAGTGCGCTGTAAACGTTTAAAAGTGTCTTAGAAATATCCTCATTTTTAGGATCTAACTCAGAAGCTTTTTTAAGATAAGGAATTGTGCTTTTAAAAAGATTATTTCTTTTAGCTTTCAATTCATCATAACGCTTCATATCTTTTGCAGATGTTCCAAGCTTATTCATTTCATCAATTATAGGCTTTTCGTCCTCTAATTTTAATGCAGCCAGGTTAATATAAGCATTAGTATAATCAGGCTTGATTTCGATTACTTTAGTGTAATATTTCTCAGCATCAGCAGCATTTTTAGCATTTCCGCTAAGTACACCTAAATTAAAAAGTAAATCAGGATCGTTTGGATTGTTTTTCAAAACCTCACCGATTAATTTTTTATAAGTCTCAAAGTCCTTAGTTTCTAAGTATAAATTTGCCTCAGTCAAGATTAATGAAGAATCTTCTGGATTAGCAGCTCTAGCTTCAGCTACTGCTTTTTTAGCTTCTTCAATTTTACCACTTTGAACTAGAATAAGAGTGATGTTTTTATAAATCTCACCTCTTTTAGAAGGAGAAACTTCTACTCTTGGTTTTTCATGAGTTCCAATCTTAACAGCAAGATCTCTTTCACTTGCAGTATTAAATGCATTTTCTTCTCCTGAAGCTTTGTTTGTTGCTAAGTAAGCTGTTCCTTTTCCTGAGTAGTTCAGTTTTTTTAATTCTTCATACAAAGGTAAAGCAGCTGTATAGTCTCCTGCATTTACATAAGTAGAAGCAGCATAATACAAATTAATAGTATCCTTTTTGTCTAACAAATAAGCATCATATATTTTTTTTGCACCATCAGCATTTTTATTAGCTTTTGAATCTGCTATAGCTCCATTAATCAATCTTCCTTTGATATCAGTAATTGAAGCAGCAGCCTGAGTTGAATATTTAACTTTTCCTGATGTTTTTTCAGTATCAATTAATGTTTTATATGCATCTGCAGCAAGTAGAAGGTATTTACTTTCTTCTACTCCTTTTTTTGCCATGTCTAAATAAGCATTTCCTTTTACGAAATAATATTGAGCTTGCTCAGTATCTTTTGCATTTACAATTAGGTAATCTGCTGCATCCAGAATAGTAATAGCCGATTTAGAATCGCCATTTTTTAATGCTTTTTCAGCGTCTTTAATTTGATCTTTTTGAGCAAAAGTAGCTACCGATATCAATAATGCTGACGCTAGTATTACATATTTACTTTTCATAATTCTAATTTTTGATTTATTTAAATTGTTTGTTGGGTTCTTATTATTTATTCTTCAGACTCTTCCTCTTCTTCTGAATCATCTCCGTCTTCGTCCTCAACATCATCTTCGTCGTCTTCATCGTCTTCAACAACTCCATCGTCTTCAAGAACTTCTAAATCTGGTTTTACTCTTTCGATAACACTTTCGATAACATTACCATCTTCGTCAACAATAACTTCTGCAACATCATCTTTCATAACTTTAGTAACAGCTGCAATAGAATCTTTACCTTTAAGGTTAATTAATCGAACACCTTGCGTTGCACGACCCATTACACGTAAATCTTCAATAGCCATTCTAATTGTTAATCCAGATTTATTGATAATCATTAAATCATCAGCATCTGTAACTGCGTTAATAGAGATAAGTTTACCTGTTTTTTCGGTAATATTAAGAGTTTTCACTCCTTTTCCTCCACGGTTAGTAATTCTGTAAACATCTTCTCCATCATCATCAACTAATTTAGTACGTTTACCGTATCCGTTTTCAGTTACAACAAGGATTTGTGAATCGTTAACGTTGTCTTTATCAACAGTAACCATACCAATTACTTCATCAGTATCATCTTTTAAGGTAATTCCACGAACTCCAGAAGCTGTTCTTCCCATCGGACGCGTTTTAGTTTCCTCAAAACGAACTAATTTACCTGACTTAACAGCTAAGATAATTTGACTTTCTCCGTTAGTTAATTTAGCTTCAAGTAATTCATCACCATCTTTAATTGTAATTGCAGCAACACCATTTACTCTAGGTTTAGAATATTTCTCTAAAGAAGTTTTCTTAACCTGTCCTTTTTTAGTTACCATTACAAGATTATGACTATTGATATAATCTTTATCTTTTAAGTCTTGTGTACAAATGAAAGCTTTTACTTTATCATCGCTCTCAATGTTTACTAAGTTTTGAATTGCTCTACCTTTTGCCGTTTTACTTCCTTCTGGAATTTCATAAACACGCATCCAGAAACATTTTCCTTTTTGGGTAAAGAACATCATATATTGGTGGTTGGTCGCTACGAACATATGCTCAAGGAAATCCTGATCTCTTGTTCCTGCACTTTTTTGTCCAACTCCTCCTCTATTTTGTGTCTTATATTCTGTTAAGTTTGTACGCTTGATATAACCTGCATGCGAAATTGTAATTACAACATTCTCATCGGCAATTAAATCTTCGATACTTACGTCTCCACCAGAATATTCAATTAATGAACGACGGGCATCTCCGTATTTATCACGGATTTCGATAAGTTCTTCTTTAATCAAATTAGTTCTTAAGTCTACATCTGCTAATAATGCTTTCAAATGATCGATTAATTTCATCAATTCATTATACTCATCTCTTAACTTGTCTTGTTCCAGACCTGTTAATTGACGTAAACGCATCTCTACGATTGCACGTGCCTGAATATCTGATAATTTAAATCTTTCGATTAATTTCTCACGAGCTTCTTCGGTGTTTTTCGAACCTCTTATTAAAGCAATTACTTCATCAATATTATCAGATGCAATAATTAAACCTTCTAAGATATGAGCTCTTTCTTCTGCTTTACGTAATTCAAATCTTGTTCTACGAACTACAACATCATGACGGTGCTCAATAAAATAGTGAATCATATCTTTTAGATTCAACATTTGTGGGCGACCTTTTACCAGTGCAATATTATTTACACTAAAAGAGGATTGTAATGACGTATATTTATATAATGTATTTAAAACTACATTAGGAGTTGCATCACGTTTTAGGATATAAACGATACGCATACCGTTTCTATCCGACTCGTCACGGATATTTGCAATTCCATCGATTTTTTTATCATTTACCAAATCAGCAGTACGTTTGATCATTTCTGCTTTATTAACTTGGTATGGAATTTCGGTAACGATGATACATTCTCTACCATCTACCTCTTCAAAACCTACTTTGGCACGCATTACAATACGTCCTCTACCTGTTTTAAATGCTTCACGAACGCCTTCGTAACCATATATTATACCTCCTGTTGGAAAATCGGGAGCTTTAATATGAGTAATTAATTCGTCAATTTCAATATCGTTATTGTCAAGATACGCTAATGTACCATTGATAACTTCTGTTAAGTTGTGTGGTGGCATATTTGTAGCCATACCAACTGCAATACCTGTTGCTCCGTTAACCAATAAGGTAGGAACTCTGGTAGGCATTACTTTAGGCTCATATAAAGTATCATCAAAGTTCAATTGAAAATCAACTGTTTCTTTTTCGATATCAGCCATTATTTCTTCTGAAATCTTACGCATTCTAGCCTCCGTATAACGCATTGCTGCCGGGCTATCTCCATCTACAGAACCAAAGTTACCTTGGCCATCCACTAATAAATAACGTAAACTCCATTCTTGAGCCATACGTACCATGGCATCATATACTGAAGTATCTCCGTGTGGGTGATACTTACCTAAAACCTCCCCTACGATTCTCGCAGATTTTTTGTGGGCAGATTTTGATGTTACTCCTAAGTCATACATTCCGTAAAGAACTCTTCGATGCACTGGTTTCAAGCCATCTCTAACATCTGGAAGTGCTCTTGATACGATTACTGACATCGAATAATCGATGTAAGCTGATTTCATTTCATCCTCTATGTTAATAGGAATTAACTTTTCTCCTTCAGACATAAGTTGTTATATTAAAAAATTATATTAGTTTCAAAACGTGCCAATATACGCCTTTTTGAAATTTTTGAGGGTATTTTCCCCTACTTATTTCAATGATTTATTAACAACTTTATTTTACATTTTAGTTAATAATTTAAATCTTATTTAACTCTTTTATTATTATTTTTTTCGTCCCTTAGCTGACATGAGTTTCTAATGGGTATGGTTTTTGTTTTTCATACACTAATTCACTAAATTTACAATACTAATTATATATTATGGATGATAATTTTTCACCAAGAGTAAAAGATGTTATTACCTACAGTAAAGAAGAAGCCTTAAGATTGGGTCACGACTTTATTGGTACTGAACATTTGATGCTAGGCATTTTAAGGGATGGAAACGGAAAAGCCATTCATATATTAAATAACCTAGCAGTCGATTTAGAGCATTTACGTAGGAAGGTCGAAATACTGAGCCCTGCCAATCTTAGTGCCGAAGTCAATGTAGAGAAAAAAAACCTGCACCTCACACGTCAAGCTGAGAGAGCGCTAAAGACTACATTTCTAGAAGCCAAAGTATTCCAGAGTTCATCTATTAGTACGGCACACTTGCTTTTATGCATCTTACGAAACGAAAACGATCCAACAACCAAGCTATTGAATAAGCTGAAAATAGATTATGATATAGCTAAAGAACAATACTTAAATATGACTCCAAGCGAAGAAGAATTTTTAGAAAACTTGCCAAGAAACGAATCATATAATGATGATTCAGGACAAGATGACAGTCTTAAAGAAGGAAGTTTTAATAATCCAGCCAATAAGTCCAACAAAAAATCAAAAACACCAGTTCTAGATAATTTTGGGAGAGATTTAACAGAAATGGCAGAGGAAGGAAAACTAGATCCTGTTGTAGGGCGTGAGAAAGAAATTGAACGCGTTTCGCAAATTTTAAGCCGTAGAAAAAAGAACAACCCTTTATTAATCGGTGAACCTGGAGTAGGAAAATCTGCTATTGCCGAAGGACTAGCCTTGCGTATTGTTCAGAAAAAAGTATCCCGTATCTTATTTCACAAACGTGTAGTTACCCTAGACTTAGCAAGCCTTGTAGCAGGAACCAAATATCGTGGTCAGTTTGAAGAACGAATGAAAGCCGTAATGAACGAGTTAGAGAAAAATGATGATATCATCCTTTTTATCGACGAAATTCATACTATCGTTGGTGCTGGAGGGGCAACTGGATCTCTAGACGCTTCGAATATGTTTAAACCTGCCTTATCAAGAGGAGAAATCCAATGTATTGGAGCAACAACACTTGATGAATACAGACAATATATAGAAAAAGACGGTGCTTTAGAGAGACGTTTCCAGAAAGTAATTGTAGAACCAACTTCTGTTGCAGAAACAATTGAAATCTTAAACAACATCAAAGACAAATACGAAGATCACCACAACGTAACATATACTCCAGAAGCAATCGAAGCTTGTGTAAAATTAACAAACCGATACATGTCGGAGCGTTTCTTACCAGACAAAGCTATTGATGCTCTTGACGAGGCTGGATCTCGTGTACATATTACTAATATTGATGTTCCAAAACAAATTCTGGATTTAGAACGCCAACTAGAAGAAGTCCGTGA
The DNA here is from genome assembly GCF_002156885.1 of Flavobacterium sp. AJR. Classification (NCBI taxonomy): domain Bacteria; kingdom Pseudomonadati; phylum Bacteroidota; class Flavobacteriia; order Flavobacteriales; family Flavobacteriaceae; genus Flavobacterium; species Flavobacterium sp. AJR. Next base: position 21,258 of record NZ_NCWQ01000024.1, read on the forward strand.
GCTGAAAAACGTAGTTGTTAAAAAACAAAAATACGAGGAAGCTGCTAAACTTCGCGATGACGAAAAACGTATCGAAAAAGAACTAGCTATAGCTCAGGAACAATGGGAAGAAGACTCTAAAAATAATAGAATTCTTGTAACCGAAGATAATGTTGCCGATGTAGTATCTATGATGACAGGAATTCCTGTAAACAGAATTGCACAAACAGAAAGCAACAAATTAGCCAAACTTCCTGAATTAATTCAAGACAAAGTAATTGGTCAAAACGAAGCTGTTTTAAAAATCGCTCGTTCTATACAACGTAACAGAGCTGGTCTTAAAGACCCAAACAGACCTATTGGATCATTCATTTTCTTAGGACAAACTGGTGTTGGTAAAACACAACTAGCAAAAGTTCTGGCAAAAGAACTATTCGATTCTGAAGATGCTTTAGTACGTATCGATATGAGCGAATACATGGAGAAATTTGCTATTTCTCGTTTAGTTGGAGCGCCTCCGGGATATGTTGGTTACGAAGAAGGTGGACAATTAACCGAAAAAGTTCGTAGAAAACCTTATTGTGTGGTACTTTTAGATGAGATTGAAAAAGCACATCCAGATGTATTTAACATGATGCTTCAAGTTCTAGACGATGGTTATTTAACAGATAGTTTAGGTCGAAAAATTGACTTTAAAAACACTATAATTATCATGACTTCAAATGTTGGAGCAAGACAATTAAAAGATTTTGGTCAAGGAGTAGGATTTGGAACTGCTGCAAAAATTGCTCAAGCCGATGATAATTCTAAAAGCATTATCGAAAATGCATTGAAGAAAACATTTGCACCAGAATTCTTAAACAGAATTGATGATGTTATTGTATTCAATAGCTTAGAGAAAAGCGATATTGATTTGATTATCGAAATTGAACTTAAAAAACTATACTTACGCGTAGAAGAGTTAGGTTACAAATTAAATCTTACTGATAAAGCCAAAGCTTTCATCGCAGATAAAGGTTTCGATAAGCAATTTGGAGCAAGACCATTAAAAAGAGCGATTCAGAAATACGTTGAAGATATATTGGCAGAAGAAATAATTACTTCTAAAATTACTTCAGGCGATGAAATCTTAATTGATTTAAATGAAGAATCACAAGAACTTACTGTTGATGTTCATAAAGCAGAAGAACCAACAAATCAATAATATAATTTATTTTTTATAACAAATCATAAACCCGTTACGTTTTTTATAACATAACGGGTTTATTCTTTATATGAAATCGGTCAATTATTAAAAACAAATATTTACTTTTGATTAAGTAAAACAAATCAAATTATGCTTCAAAATAAAGTCATCTTAGGTAGCGAAGAATGGTGCTCATTTCCTGAATTGGGAATCCCTACAATTAAAGCACGTGTAGATTCGGGTGCAAAAACCTCGGCGATGCATGCCATTAACATAGCTCCTTTTATAAAAAATGATGCAAATTGGGTTAAATTTGATATTAATCCGATACAAAACAATACAAAAACAATAATACATTGCGAAGCTCCGCTAGTAGACAAAAGGGTTGTAAAAAGCTCTAGCGGTTTTAGAGAGCAACGCTATGTTATACAAACCAGCTTAAAAATTGGTGATACTAAATGGCCTATAGAAATGACTTTAACCAATCGAGATTCGATGGGTTTCAGGATGCTTTTAGGTCGAGAAGCAATGAGCGGCAGAGTACTTGTTGATCCTGAGGAAAAATATCTTTTAGGACAACCTTCATCTGATACGCTAAAAGAATTATATCAAAATTCTGAAAAAGCAAGTTCCGGTTTACGGATTGGTCTTTTGGCTAGTAATCCTGAATTATACAGCAACAAAAGAATCATGGAAGCTGGCGAAATGCGAGGTCATGACATGCAGTTTTTGAACATCAAAGAATGCTACATGAAACTCGATGCCAAAACTCCAGAAATTCATTATCGTGGCGGAAAAATTCTAAATGAATTTGATGCTATTATTCCGCGTATTCGCCCAAGCATAACTTTTTATGGCTGTGCATTAACACGCCAGTTTGAAGCCATGAAGGTTTTTTGCTTAAACTCTGCTTCAGCAATAACCCAATCACGCGATAAACTATATTCTTTACAATTATTATTGCATAGCGGAATTGATATTCCGACAACTGGTTTTGCTAATTCTCCTTTGGATACTGACGATTTGATAAAAATGGTTGGAGGCTCTCCTTTAATCGTAAAACTATTAGAAGGAACTCAAGGAAAAGGCGTTGTATTAGCTGAAACAAAAAAGGCTGCAGAAAGTGTTATAAATGCCTTTAAAAGCCTAAATGCTAATATTCTGGTACAAGAGTTCATTAAAGAAGCAAACGGTAAAGATATACGCTGTTTTGTAATCGACGGAAAAGTAGTTGCAGCAATTCAGCGTGAAGCTATGCCTGGTGAATTTAGAGCAAATATTCACTTAGGCGGAACCGCATCGATATTAAAAATAACTAGCGAAGAAAAAAGAATCGCTATAAAAGCTGCCAAAGCAATGGATTTAAAAGTTGCTGGTGTAGATATTATACGTTCATCTAAAGGACCTTTATTACTAGAAGTAAACTCTTCTCCTGGTTTAGAAGGAATTGAAGGAGCTACTAATAAAGATGTTGCCAGTGAAATGATAAAAGCTATCGAAAAGAATTTTAAACTTAGATAAGTTTTTAGTGTACAGTTGCAGTTTACAGTCTCAGTTACTGCAACTGAATACTGTTACTAAACACTGTTACTAAAAAACCGAATACTAAAAAAATGAATCCATATCTCGATATTGTCATCCGCAGTGCTTCGGTTTACTTTTTTATGGTAATCGCATTACGTGTTTTTGGAAAAAAGGAATTATCTCAGCTCAATACTGCCGATGTAATCCTGATATTATTGATTAGTAATGCTGTCCAGAACGCAATGGTTGGTAGCGACACAAGCCTTTTAGGAGGAATTGCCGCAGCAGCCGTATTGTTTATCATTAATTATATTCTAAAAAAACTTACCTACAAATACAAAGGACTACATAATCTTTTGCTAGAAAAACCTGAAGTTCTCATTCATAATGGACATATCGATTTTAAATCGTTAAGTAAATTAAATATATCTTCGGATGAAATTGAAGAAGCTATGCGGGAACATGGTGTAGAACATTATAAAGAGGTAAAATTAGCCATGCTGGAAATAGATGGTACAATAAGTATTATCTCAAAAAGTACAAATCATTTAAAGCAGACAATATACAAGCGAAAACACAATCACAAAAACTTTCAGAAGTAGTTAAAAGTAAGTCGAAAGTTTAAAAGTCATAAAGTCAAAAGGATCAACATCAGTCAAAACAACTAAAACCAAGTAGCTCAAACACAAAAATATTATGCCGGCAATTTTAATAGAAGTTAGAAAAGACTATAACGAAGAAGAAGGTACTAGAATTATCGATGCGGTTCATTCAGCAATGGTAACAGCTTTTCAGATCCCACCTGAAGATAAAACCGTCAGACTTTTAGTTCATCCGCCACATAGATTTGCAGTTTCACCAACTAAAACTCAACCTGAATTATACACTTTAATAAGTGTTGATGCATTTTCGGGACGTTCTATTGATGCGAAAAGAAAACTATTCAGTGAAATGACTAAAAACTTATCTGAATTAGGCATCCCAAAAGACCATGTTTTAATTGTTGTTAGAGACAGTCAGAAAGAAAGTTGGGGTGTTCAAGGAGGACAATCGGCATATGATGTTGATCTAGGATTTAAAGTTGAAGTTTAAAATCGAAATAATCATTAAAATACCTACAAGGTCAAAAAAAACTTTGCAGGAAAGCATAAATCATAAAAAAGAGAATAATTCCAATGAAATTATCCTCTTTTTTTATAGAATTAAAATTACTTTAAGCATCTAGAACCAAATCTTTAATTGTAATATTGGATAGCCCGAACGGCTTAAGTCTGTGGTTTAGATTTACCAAAATATAATCTTGCTCTACAGGAAATCTTTCTGCGATACTTTTATAATGCTTTAAAAGCTTCTTGTCTTCTATCCCATTTAAAGCTTGCAAAGCCGTATGAACAACCCTGTTTGATTCATCATTTAACCCAACAATAAAAGCATCAATATAATTTTCTTTATTACTTAATTGTCCAAGCATATAATATGTAGTAACTTTTATACTCTCATTATCCCTTTCAGTAAAAGGAACTATAAGATAGCTATAATCGATATTCATTTCTTTTAATAAATACGCACAAAAACTAAAAGTTTCGTCGTCTTTTATCATTTCCATATTCGACTCGATTACTCCTAGCCAATCTGAACTTTTGTCTTTTGCATACCAAAATACAAATTGAAAAACATGCAATAAACTCACATCGGCAAAATCAACTAAATAAGGATACGCACGTTCATAATCAAATTTTGTAAGTATCTGAAGTAACTCTTTTTGAATTTCGCCATTACTTATTTTATATTCTTCTTCGATTATATCTAATGTCTCGGCATCTAGCTTTTGCTTGATCAAAATTCCTGTCAAACAATCGCTCTTCACCTCATCAGCATTAGTCGAAAAGTACATTTTTAGAATATCTTGCAAAGAACCTCCTATTCTATACCCAAACCATCCTGCATTATCCTGCATTAAATCACCCGAAATTACTTCGTCAAGCCATCTTTCATACCAATCCAGAAAATTTAATTCGAAAGTAAACTGAGGATTATATCTTTCACTATTAATATTCACAACTCTTCCTTTAAAATCTCCATTTAAAACAATTGCATGATAACAAGAACAACCTTGCTCACCAACAGGCAACAATCCCCCATATATCTTGCCTAATTCCTTTTCATAATCGTCATCTGAAATGGCATCTTCTTCTATATTTTCGATTAAATCGTCCCAATACTTATCTGACATTTTAGGATACAGGATACAATCTCCTTTTAAATACTCCTTAGTATTTTCATAGATTAAATCATTTACATTCTTTCCCAGTGGGTATATTCCGTAAAAAGGTCCTGCAGACGAAAATGAAAACGATTCCCCTCCATTACCAATATTCATTAAAAATGCTTTATAACAATTAGGAAGCTCTACACTGTATTCGGTTTCAAACTTTAATATATCTTCTTTACTTACAACTTCTCCCAAAGCATATTTATGGCTCGAAGCGCCAAATACTTTTAAGTCTTTATCTATCTGTTTAGCTTCAACTAACTTACTTTTAATCCTTTCTATTTGTTCAGCTACGAACTTACTATTCGATTCTTCCATTTTAATCTTTATTCCTTCGTTCAATTTTTAGAATAGAATAAATGTACTCTATTTTAGTTTTTGCACAAATTATTTCAACAAACAAAAAAGCTACAAGATTTTTTACTCCTGTAGCTTTCATTTAATAAATTTAAATTTAATTATTCATAAACCGCATCGCGATTGTAAACCAGTATTTTCGAAACGTTCTCAGCAATTTCCTTACCCAATATTTCTTCAATTACATATAATGTTCCGTCTAAACCCGAAGTGATTCCTGCAGTGGTGAGTACTTCATCATCTAAGACGTATCGTACATTTTCAACAATCTCAATACTTTCATGCATCTTTAAATACTGCATTGCTCCAAAATGAGTAGTTGCTTTTTTATTATTCAATATTCCAGTTGCAGCAAGAATCACAGAGCCTGTACAAACTGAGAATATCAATGCAGCCGCCTTATGTTGACTTTTAATCCATTCGACAATCTCAATATTAGTATCCCCAATCTGCTTTGCTAAAGATGGTTCTGCTCCTGGAATCACTATAATATCTGCCTGTGGAGCATTAGAAAAATTATAAGTAGCTTTGATTTGAAGGATATTACCTTCAGAATATACCAAACTTTCATTAGGGGAAACACTATAGAGCTCAAATCTGTTACCAAAAAAATTAGCTTTAGCAAATACGTCTATAGGGCCATTCAGATCAAGTGCTTCAACTTGATCAAATACTAGAAACGCGACTTTTATTGTTTTTTTTTCGTTGAATTGTGGAAATTTTTTTGATTCCATTTTAAATGATTTTAATTTTAATTATTATTCTACATTTTTAACGCTACGGTTTTATAATAGCAGATTAAAGTCTGATTTCTGAAACTGTATGCGATAAACAGCGGGAGAAATCTGATAATGTTTCATAAATACTCCTCTCATAGTATCTATTGATACAAATCCTACCAGATGTGCTATATTTTTTAGTTCATGATCTGTTTCTTCTAAATATTTTTTCGCCGTTTCTAATCGTACTTTTTCTACGTATTTAGCAGGAGTAATTCCTGTTTCGGCAGTAAAGACTCTATTAAAATTACGCAGACTCATAGCTGCTTTTTCAGCCATATTTTGAACAGTTATCGGCTTATTTAAATTTTCTAATATCCAGAAATGAAGTTTTTTAATAATCATACTATCTACCACAGGCTGTAAGAGAAAGTTACTATACTGACTCTGATTACCATGTCTTTGTAAATACATAACTAATATTTTTGCTATAGAAAGACTTATTTCCTTTCCACAATCTTCTTCTATTAAAGCCAAACACAAATCAATACCAGTTGATGCACCCGCAGCTGTATATATTGAATTTTGTTGTATATAAATAGGTTTCGATTCTACCTGAATTAAGGGATACTTCTTTTTTAGTAAGTCGCAATACATCCAGTGTGTAGTCGCATGTTTACCATTCAACAATCCTGATCCTGCTAATAAAAATGCTCCAACACAAACGGAACAAACACGACGGATTTTGTCTGCATTTTTCTGTAACCATTCCTGAAAAATCAGATAATCCTGTGGTGGAGTTTTAAAGGAAAATCCACTAATAATAAGGGTATCAATTGGCTCAACAATGTCAACAACTTTCTTATCACAACTAAAGTTTAAACCATTAAAATTACCTAAATATAATTCGTCCGTAGGTGATGCAATTACAACATCATAATTAAAAGATTTAAATTGCTTATCCTGTTCTTCAATCAGATGTTTTGCAAGGCGAAATGCATCCATAGGACCTGCAAGATCCAGAATAAGCATATCGGGTATTGCAACAATAACTATCAGTTTTTTTTCCATAATTCAAAGGTATAAACTTCAGATTTGGCGTAAATGCCATTTTTACCTTAATTTATGCCATCCTTGCAATTAACACGAATGAAAACTTCTAAAAAAACTAGTTTTTAAAAAACAAAACAATAACCATTAAATTGTCTTTTATATTATTAAAGCTTCAGAAAGATTAATCTTTTTAAATCAACATATTAATAATAGAAAATAAAATTTAGGTAGTAAAAAACATTCAACAAACAAAAAAAGCTAGTCTCAATAAAGAAACTAGCTTTTTTTATAGGTTTAAAATGCGATTTTGAATCTCACATTTCACAAATACTTTTTTTCTATTATATAAAAATACTAAGTATATAATACACTATTGCAGCTAAAAGTGCCGAAACAGGAATCGTTAATACCCAAGCCCATAATAAACTTACTGTTACACCCCAACGAACGGCAGATACACGTTTTGTTAATCCAACCCCGATGATTGATCCTGTAATAGTATGCGTTGTACTTACTGGTACTTTAAAATGCTCTGTAAAGTATAATGTTAATGCTCCTGCAGTTTCTGCAGCTACACCTTCAAATGAAGTTACTTTAGTGATTTTAGAACCCATTGTTTTTACAATTTTCCAACCACCACTTAATGTTCCTGCTGCAATTGCAGAGTAACAAGCTAAAGGAATCCAAGATGGCATCTTGAATGCTCCGTCATCTGACGGAAGTACCACATCTAACCAAGCATCCATATGTACACCTGGATTTGTATGAATATAAACCGCAACTGCTGCTGCAATAATACCCATTACTTTTTGAGAATCGTTACCACCGTGACCTAAACTAAAAGCAGCCGAAGATAGTAATTGCATTTTTTTCAGTGCTCCATCTGCCTGATGAAGATTTAAACTACTAAATATCAAAGCAAATGCTGAAATTGAATAGATAATAAATCCTACCAAAAACCATTTTATATTATGTGCCTCTAATACAACGCTCCAAAATTCTGAAGACGCAAAACGAGGTTTTCCTCCATCCTTTATGATTGTTTCATAAGGAATCATTTGGTAATAGATAAAAACAGCTGTAAAAATCATTAAAGCAATCGTGAATAACTTTGGTAAAATACTTTTTTTAGAAGAGTTCAATAACCAAATAGAAATTAAATAAGAAGCCAATGCTCCTAACAACGGTGCTAAAACGATAAAAGCAACTATGACGAGAACTCCCGAGGGCATCCCTCCGTCTTTTCCTGCTTTGTACCAGCTTACAATTTGATACCAATATTGTGTGGTACCATCTTCTCCTACATAACCAGAGAAACCATGTACAGCGATTGCATGAGCAATTGCAGCACCAGCAAAACCTCCAATTAAGGTATGAGATGAACTTGAAGGAATTCCTAACCACCAAGTTAATAAGTTCCAACAAATAGCAGCGATAACTCCTGCCAAAATCACAACTAGATTGATTTCCATGGTGTTTGCCGTTTTAGCAACAGTATCTGCTACACCAAAACCGAAAACCCAATAAGCCAAAAAGTTAAAAAATGCTGCCCAAAGAACGGCCTGAAAAGGCGTTAATACCTTTGTAGCAACAACTGTAGCTATAGCATTTGCCGCATCGTGAAAACCATTGATGTAATCAAAGATTAAAGCTAATACTATAATAATTATAAGTAGCGTCATAAAATTATAACTTCAGAATTGAAATAAATTGAATTTAAGAATGTTTTACAGAAATAGATTCTAGTATGTTTGCAACACTCTTACATTTATCTGTTGCAGATTCTAAAACAGATAACACTTCTTTATATTTAATAATATTTTTAGCGTCTGTTTCGTTTTCAAAAATTTCAAAAACTGCTTTGTTATAAACATTATCCGACTTGTTTTCCAGTTTATTAATTCTGGCACACGCATCTTTAATGACTTTGAAATTCTTTAAATTTCTCAATTCTTTTACTGCACTATCAATATTCTGACATGCTTCAAGATTGATTTCAGTCATTTTTCTGATAGATTTTGTAATCTTATCAACCTGATACAACTTCATTCTGCTTGCAGCACCATGTAAATAATCGGCTACGTTATCAATAGAAGTAATCAAAGTATGAATATCTTCTCTATCAAATGGAGTAATGAAGTTTCTGCTTAATTCTAGATTTGTCTGACGAGTAATATCCTCGCCTTTTTGTTCCAATTCATCAATCTTTTGAAAAAGTACTTCTCTTTCTTTCAAAGGAAGATTTACTGCTTCGTGTAAGTTAGAAGCTAACTCAATTAAATTGCTTGATGCTTCTTCAAAAAGTGGAAAGAATTTCTTGTCTTTCGGCACTAAAAATTGGAAAATACTGTTTATTGACATTTTTATATTTTTAATACTGCAAAATTACTTCATTATTCTTTCGCTATGTTAAGCCATTGTTAACAAATCATTTTCAATTTGGAAACTATTCAAGAATGAAATTGTCTTTTCGATATCATAATGTAGGATTCTATCCTCAGTAACCAACGGTACAACTTCGCGATAGCTGCTTAAAAACATCTCGATAAAGTCGCTTGATTTCAACGGATTTCTATAAGCAATTGCTTGCGAAGCATTTAATAATTCAATAGCAAGAATACGCTCCAAATTGTCCATAACACGCAATGCTTTTGTAGCACCATTTGCACCCATGCTCACGTGATCCTCTTGTCCGTTGCTAGAAACTATACTATCTACACTAGATGGTGTTGCTAATTGCTTGTTCTGACTAGCAATACTTGCTGCTGTATATTGCGGAATCATTAATCCTGAATTTAATCCTGGATTATCTACCAAAAATGCAGGAAGATTACGTAATCCCGAAATTAATTGATACGTTCTTCTTTCAGAAATACTTCCTAATTCAGCCAAAGCAATTGCCATAAAATCTAAGGCTAAAGCCAAAGGTTGCCCGTGGAAATTTCCTCCAGAAATGATCTCATCGCTTTCTACAAATATGTTAGGATTATCAGTAACCGAATTAATCTCTGTTTTAAAAACCTTTCTCACATAATCAATCGCATCTTTTGAAGCTCCATGAACTTGCGGAATACAACGGAACGAATATGGATCCTGAACATGCGTTTTTACCTGAGATATGATTTCGCTTCCTTCTAAAAATTCCTTGACACGTTGTGCGGTAACAATTTGTCCTTTATGAGGGCGGATAAAATGAATCAATTCATGAAACGGTTCGATTCTTCCGTCGAAACCTTCCAAAGAAATTGTTCCAATTAAATCGGCTAAATAAGAGAACTTATAAGCTTTCATTAAAATATGAGCTCCGTAAGCACTCATAAACTGTGTACCGTTTAATAATGCTAATCCTTCTTTAGATTTTAATACTATTGGCTCCCAGTTAAAGTGTTTTAAAACTTCACTTGAGTGTACTTTCTTCCCTTCAAAATACACTTCACCTTCACCTAATAACGGCAATGATAAATGTGCTAATGGAGCTAAATCTCCAGACGCTCCAAGTGATCCTTGCGTATAAACAACTGGTAAAATATCATTGTTATAAAAAGAAACCAAACGTTCTAATGTTTGTAATTGTATAGCCGAATGTCCGTAGCTTAATGATTGTATCTTAAGCAATAACATTAATTTTACAATTTCTTGTGGTACCTCCTCACCTGTTCCACAAGCATGAGATTTTACAAGGTTTTCTTGAAGTTTAGATAAATTTTCATTAGATATCTTCACATTACAAAGTGATCCAAATCCTGTATTGATACCATAAATAGGCTCAGAATGTGAAGCCATTTTTTTATCTAAATAATCTCTGCATTTTTGAACATTGATTTTAGCTTCATCAGATAGTTCTAATGTTTTTTGCTCTACGATTATCTCTTGTAATTGCTCTAAATTCAGTAGCTCCGTACTGATATAATGAATGTTGCTCATTTTATATTGTATTTGAATGTCAAAATTCAGCAAATCAATATTAAAAAGCAATGTTTATTGAGGATTATTTAATACTTCTTCTCAAATAAAAAATAAGAAAATGAAAAAACAGTAGTAAAAACAATAAAAGCAACTCTAAATGAGTTGCTTTTATTGTAATTTATATAAACTTTAAAAATCTATTAAATTAATAATAAGTAATAACTGTTTTTTCATTTAGCACTGTTGCAGTAGGTTTTCCATGAAATCTCATTTTTGTTAAAACATAACCATTTTCATTATAGGTATATTCACTTCTCGATAATCTGGTATTGACTACATTTCCATCTTCAGTTACAATAACCGAAGAGCTAGCTTCATTATTAGCACTATTAACACCTATAAGAGTAGTATTAAATCCTAAAATATTTTTTGTAGACATATTTTTTGTGTCATAAACAAAATCTGATGTTTCAACATAGTTAGTCATATCAACGTATGAAGTTGAATGAACATATTTAATCATATTACCTTTTTCATAAGTATAAACCCAGGTGCCCCAATCAGGGTAATCGCTCGTCTCAGTGATTAAACCATCCGTACCGTAAGCATAATTAATTGTATAATCAATAGTTCCATCAAATCCCTTTCTTATCATAGATGTTAAATCTCTTTTTGTATTATATACATATTCATAAGATGACTTAACAGTATTATCAACATTATAGTAGGTTACTTTTGTAATTAAATCCTCGTTATACGTATACTTTGCTGTTACATCATATACAGTTACGGTTTGATCACTTAATCTAGTCGTAGTACTTTTGATCGTTTGGCTTATTATTTTAGTAATATTGGTTGCATCGTAAGTATACGTATACTCAGATTTCGTGTTTTCTCTAGTACTAATTGATTCTACAGTTCTTGTTTTAGGAAGTTCTAATATTACTTTTTCAGAAACTACTCCTTTAGCACTTTCCATACCTCCTGAATTAGCAGTAACAGTATATGTAAAAGAACCAGTAGATGTAAGTACATCTTTAAATTTTGCTTCTGTAAGTGGGGTGGCATTAATTTTTACAGGATTATCGTTTCTGTAAACATTGTACGTAATACCAGTACCTCCCACAACAGACCAGCTTACATCTACTCCACCCCCATTTAATGCTGCTTTTATAGTCAGAGGAGCCACTGGAGCTACTGGAGTAGCTGAACTATCTTCATCACTACTACAAGATGCAAGTATGAAAAAAGATATAAATAACAGAGTAATTTTTTTCTTCATTTTTATTTTTATAATTATTTCGGCGAAAATAGCTAAAATAACCAAAGGTTCTACATGTTAAACATACAATTAAATGAATAATAATCTTTTTTTTAGGATTAATTATAAAATTATATCAATTCTCAAAAATATAAACCACTATAATTTGACAGCAAAATTAAGATGGTAAATATTGAAACGAGAAATTATACTGCATATATGTATTTAACTATTGAAGTTCGATTTGTAAGCGATTTAAACTCATATTGTTGCTCAGACAAAAGAAAACACCCCTCTTAATCTGAGATAAATATATGAATACCCCATTTTGGAGCTTTAAATTTTAACAAATAGTCAGTATTGCAATTTTACCCTCCTGATTATTAAAATATTCGCAAAAACTCAATTTGATTTTTTGCTCTTTAGAAAAACCTGTACATTTGAAAAATCAAAAATGAAAGATAACAGTATAAAATATCACTCTTCGATAACAACTCAAAACTGGGTTGCAATTACTGCTACAACAACTTCTACAATTACTACTACCCCTTAGGGGTATACATTTTTACATATAATCCGGTTATCCATACTTTTTTTCCAGAAAGAAGAAAAGCATTGAATACGTATAAACACTTGTATTTATAAAATAAAAAACACAAAATGAGAATATTAAAATTTGGTGGAACTTCGGTCGCCAATGCCGAAAATATAAAAAGAGTTTTAGAAATTGTAAACCAAAAATCAGAACAAGATCAATTAGTAGTTATTGTTTCAGCTTTAAGCAAAGTAACCGATTTACTTCAGGCTGCTGCTACAAAAGCAGCTTCTAATGACGAAAGTTTTAAAGATATAGTTGCAGAAATAGAGAAAAAGCATTTAGATACGTTAAAAGCTCTGATTCCTGTTAGCGAACAAAGTAGCTTATTAAGCCACGTAAAAAGAATTATAAATCATCTTGAAACTTTACTTGACGGATGTTTCTTATTAGGAGAATTATCCAATAGAACATCTGATACTATCTTGAGTTTTGGTGAATTGCTTTCTTCTTATATTATTGCCGAAGCTTTAAAACAAACTAATAAAAATAGTGGCTACAAAGACAGCCGCGAACTTATAAAAACCAATAACCATTTTGGAAAAGCCGCTGTAAACTTTGAAGTTACAAATCAATTAATTCGTGATTACTTTGCTACAAATGAATCTCAAGTCGTTATCATGCCTGGTTTTATAGCTTCGTCACTAGATGGAATCATTACAACATTAGGTCGTGGCGGGTCTGATTATACTGCTGCAATTCTGGCAGGCGCACTGAATGCTAAAGGACTGGAAATATGGACTGACGTAAACGGAATGTACACTGCCAATCCTAAAATTGTAAAACAAGCACATCCTATTGCAACTATTTCTTATCAGGAAGCGATGGAATTATCGCATTTTGGTGCCAAGGTGTTATATCCACCTACAATCCAACCCGTTTTAAGAAAAAACATTCCTATTGTAATCAAGAATACTTTTGAACCAGAATCGGAAGGAACTTATATTTCGAATCAAGTTTCATCAAAAGATACTATTGTAAAAGGAATTAGTCATATCGATAACATTTCGCTAATAACTCTTGAAGGTTCAGGTATGATTGGTGTTTCGGGTTCTTCAAAACGTCTTTTTGAAGTTTTGTCTAACGAAAGTATCAATGTTATTTTCATTACTCAAGCATCATCGGAGCATTCTATTTGTATCGGTATTTTAAATGCTGATGCCGAAAATGCAGAACAAGCAATTAATGGTGCTTTTGAAGTAGAAATTACCCAAAATAAAGTGGATCCTTGTATTGTTGAGAAAAACCTTTGCATCATTGCTTTGGTTGGTGAAAACATGAAAAACCACCAAGGTTTAAGCGGAAGAATGTTTAGTACTCTAGGTAAAAACAACGTAAATATTCGTGCCATTGCTCAAGGTGCATCCGAGAGAAATATCTCGGTTGTAATTAATGAGCGTGATGTAAAAAAAGCATTGAATACCCTACACGAAAACTTCTTTGAAGAGAATACTAAACAACTCAACTTATTTGTAATGGGAGTTGGAAACGTGGGAGAAAAATTCATCGAGCAAATTCACAACCAAAGAAAGTTTTTGAAAGAAAACCTAAAGATAAATGTTCGTGTTATTGCTTTATCTAATTCGAGAAAAATGATTTTCGACGAAGATGGCATTTCACTTAAAGAATGGCAATCGGATCTTGAGAATGGAGAAACTGCCAATAAAGATGCTTTTATAGAACGTGCAAAAGAACTGAATTTACGTAATAGTATTTTTGTTGATATCACAGCAAATGCAACTGTTTCTGAAACTTACGAAGAGTTCTTAAAACAAAGTATTGCAGTAGTAACTTGTAATAAAATTGCTTGTTCATCTGAATATGCTAATTATAAAAAACTAAAAAATTTATCACGCCAGTTTAACGCCCCGTTTTTATTCGAAACCAATGTTGGCGCTGGTTTACCAATTATAGATACAGTAAAAAACTTAATCGCATCTGGTGATAAAGTACATAAAATTCAGGCTGTTTTATCAGGAAGTTTGAATTTTATCTTTAATAATTTTGATAAAGACAACTCCTTCCTCGATGTGGTAAAAGAAGCCGGAGTTCAAGGATTTACTGAGCCTGACCCTAAAATTGACTTAAGCGGAATTGATGTTGCCAGAAAAATTTTAATCTTAATTAGAGAAAGTGGTTATGAAATGGATATTGATGCTATTGCAAATGAATCTTTCATGCCTGCAGAATCTCTTGCAACAACTACAAATGAAGCTTTCTTTGAATCATTAAAGAAACATTCAGCTCATTTTGAATCTATTTATGATGAAGCTTTAAGTAAAGATTCAAGGTTAAAATATGTAGCTCAATTCGAAAACGGAAAAGCAAGCGTAGGATTGCAATTTATCCCAAAAGACCATCCGTTCTATAATCTGGAAGGAAAAGATAATATTGTATTGTTTTACACCGACCGTTATGTTGATCAGCCGCTACTTATAAAAGGTGCTGGTGCTGGTGCTGCAGTTACTGCTTCGGGAATTTTTGCAGATGTAATTCGAATAGGAAATAATTAATTTTAAGATGCTAAGACGCTAAGGTTCTGAGTTTTTTAAAAGGTTCTAAGTTGTTAAGTGACTGAGATACTAAGTGAAAAATATTAGAAATTTACTTCTTAGACTTTAAATAAAAGATATAAAGAGACCTATACGCAAAGTAAAAGCTTAGAAACTTAGCGACTTAGAACCTCAGAAACTTAAAAAAAAATGAAAGAAATAAAACTATTTTGTCCGGCAACAATTGCCAATCTCTCGTGTGGATTTGATGTTCTCGGACTTTGTTTAGAAACTGCGGGCGATGAAATGATTGTTCGTAAATCAGACCAGAAAGGCGTTCGCATTACAAAAATTGTTGGTGCCGATTTACCTCTAGAAACAGAAAAAAATGTTGCTGGAGTTGCTGCATTGGCAATGCTTGAAACTATAGAAACCGACTTCGGATTTGAAATCGAAATTTACAAAAACATCAAAGCTGGAAGCGGAATTGGTAGTAGTGCCGCAAGTTCTGCTGGTGCTGTATTTGGTATAAACGAATTATTAGAGCGTCCATTTTCTAGAAAAGAATTAGTGCAATTTGCCATGCAAGGGGAGAAATTAGCTAGTGGAAATGCTCATGCCGACAACGTTGCTCCTGCCCTTTTGGGTGGTTTTACTTTGGTAAGAAGTTACAATCCGCTGGATATCATAAAAATAGATAGTCCAGAAGAATTATATGCTACAGTTGTACATCCTCAAATCGAACTAAAAACATCTGATGCCCGTTCGGTATTAAAACAAAATGTTTCCCTAAAAAGCGCCATCATGCAATGGGGAAATGTAGGTGGTTTAATCGCTGGATTATATACTAAAGATTACGATTTGATCGGAAGATCTCTTCATGACGAAATCGTAGAACCTTTACGAAGTGTCTTGATTCCTGGTTTTGATGCAATCAAACAAGCAGCTCTCGAAAATGGCGCACTAGGTTCTGGAATTTCAGGATCAGGCCCTTCTATTTTTGCTTTAAGCAGAGGAAAAGAAAACGCTGAAAAAATCGGTAAAGCCATGAGCGAAGTGTATGATAATATAGATTTACCATACGAAATTCATATCTCGCAAATTAATCCAGATGGAGTACGCGTAATTTAACTTTAAGCAATAGGCTTTAAGCCTTAAGCCTACCGTTTGAAGCATAAAAATAATTAAACATTTAGCAAAAAAGCTTAAAGCCTTTAGCCTAAAGCTTACTGCGCAAAGCAATAAAAAAATGAAATACTATAGTTTAAACCATAATGCCCCAAAGGTTTCTTTTCAGGAAGCTGTAATACAAGGATTAGCAAGTGATAAAGGATTATATTTTCCAGAAACTATCACACCATTAAATGCTTCTTTTTTTGAGACAATCGAAAATCTGAGCAACGAAGAAATCGCTTTTGAAGCAATCAAACAATTTGTTGGAGATGAAATTCCTAAGCAGACTTTAAAAGAAATTATTGCCGAAACGCTATGTTTTGATTTCCCTGTTGTTGAGGTCGAAAAAGGAATTTATTCGCTTGAATTATTTCACGGGCCTACAATGGCTTTTAAAGATGTTGGAGCGCGATTTATGTCACGTTGTCTGGCCTATTTTAACAAAGATAAAGCAGAAAGTAAAAACACGGTTCTTGTCGCTACCTCGGGTGATACTGGTGGAGCAGTTGCAAGCGGATTTCTCGGCGTTGCGGGTGTAGAAGTTGTGATTTTATATCCATCAGGAAAAGTAAGCGATATTCAGGAAAAGCAGCTGACCACATTAGGTCAAAACATCAAAGCGTTGGAAGTTGATGGTGTTTTTGATGATTGTCAGGATATGGTAAAAAAAGCCTTTCTAGATGAAACTCTAAAACATAAAAACCTTACCTCAGCAAATTCTATCAATATTGCACGTTGGTTGCCGCAAATGTTCTATTTCTTCTTTGCTTATAAAGCCTTGAAAAGCCAAAACAAACCATTAGTATTTTCTTGTCCAAGTGGGAATTTCGGGAATATCTGTGCTGGTATTATAGCCAAGAAATTAGGTTTACCAATACTTCACTTTGTAGCTTCTACCAATGTAAACGATACGGTACCAAGATTCTTAGAAAACGGAAAATATGATCCAAAACCATCCAAAGCTACTATCTCAAACGCAATGGATGTTGGGAATCCGAGTAACTTTATCCGTATTCAGGAAATGTATCAAAATGACTTGAAAGCTTTCGAAAAAGACTTCTCTTCTTATAGTTATACTGATGAAGAAACACTGGAAGCGATGAAACAGATTTATAAAGCTAACGGTTATATTGCTGAGCCACACGGTGCTGTTGGGTACCTTGGTTTAAAGAAAGAATTACAAAAGCATGACAATGCAATTGGTGTTTTCTTAGAAACTGCTCATCCAATTAAATTTCTTGATATTGTTGAGCCTGCTTTGGGAATTAAACTTCCTATTCCGGAGCAAATTGAGAGTGTTATTAATGAGGATAAAGTTAGTGTGAAGATTTCTAGCTATGAGGAGTTGAAGGCGTTTTTGGGGTAACAAATTCATATTACATCGCATACAAAACGGCTGAGATTAATTTCAGCCGCTTTTTTCGACCGATACTTTACTAAGTACTCTTTAGATTTGTTTTCTTCTCAAAAAAAGACAATTGTTCTATATTAATTTAAAATATGGTTAAAAAAAACACATATTTGAAAAGCAAGAAAACGAAACAAACCTTAGCTTATCTACCCGATTTTAGGCATAAATCCGAAGGTCTCTCTCCTTTATAAATGAGTTATAGTAGATTCTTTAACAAGAAATAGCTAATTTTAATAGAGTCGTTTATTTCCACCCAAGTTCTTCAAGTAATAATTGAATCCAAGTCTTAGTTTCGTTTTTACAATTTATTTCTATCGCTATTTCCATAAGAGTATCAATAAATTCTTGCTTACTATTCAAATCAATTTTGAATATCATCGTTTTTGAATAAGTATAAATATTTTGAAATAAAACCATAAAACCTTCTTTCTCAAATTTCGTAATTCTATTTTCCAATAATTCTTTATCAAAAGTACCACTTGGTCCATAAATAAATTGACCTTTAATTCCTGAATTAGCTTTAATTTTATTAAAAGCATGCTCTAAATCGTAAGAAGTGAAATGTTTGTCTTTTACTTCAATTGCATAATAGAAATTATTTTCTTTGAAGATATCAATATCTCCAATTTCTTTTGTTGAAGCACCACTCTGATTGACTTTATGCGTAATAACTTTAAAATTTTTAGAAAATCTATTATGATAAATTTTTTCTAAAGTACCAACAATAATTGCAGATGATTCTCCTTCAAATGATTTTTCCAAAAATCTAAACACAAACTCATAAATTTCAACAAGAGTTGGATTGTATTTTAAAGTTGTCTCTTGAAGAATTTTGTTTTCTTCAATTCTTTGATTTAAAAATTCTAATGCGCAAGCTAAATAAGCTTTTGCTTGTACACTTGTAGATATTGAATTGAAAATTTTTATAAGAAGTAGTAAAGTTTCTTTATCATTGCCTTTTCTTACTGCATTCTGATCACTTAAATGAGTAAATCTAGCAGGCTTATTAAGAAAAGGTTCATTTGAACCACCTAGAGAATTTTGCAAAAAATCTCTTTCGAAAGGTACAAGCACACTGTGGCACAAACTTCTTGCATCAAAAGCACCGGAAATTGGCGCTCCTGCTTGTAAAGCAAGAGCATTAATTTTTTCATTTGTTGCTTTAGCTAATAGTCCATTGACAAGAATGTATTTATAGGTTTTATGATTTCCATTTAATACCGCCATAATACTACCCGAAATATCATCTTTTTTTGAGCATCTTGTTCTAAATGCAGATAATAGATTTTTTTCTGCATCGGTTTTTAAAATAATCTCTGCCATTATGCTATTTCTAATTGATATTGTAAGTTAGTAATGTAATTATCAATCTCTCCGTTTTCTATAGTATCCATAATCATTCTTCCAACGTTGAAACCTAAATTACACGGAACTGCATTTCCAATTTGCTTATATTTTGATGATTGAGAACCGCAAAAATCATAGTCTAAGGGAAATGTCTGTAGTACAGAAGCTTCTTCAACAGTCAAACGACGTAATCTTTCAGGAGCATTTTGATAATTCATAGGTGTATTTCCGTTAAGTAAACCTTTATGGTAATTTTGAACCCAACCTTCTCTATTTTCATATAGTTCTAACTCATCAATTATTGGGGTTTTATTTCCTCCCATTGAAGCAGGAAGAGTCGCACAATATCCATCTATTTTAACTGGACGACCTGCACCATTGAACAACATTCCTGCAAAAGGAGACTTTCGCATTACAGGATTTGAAGTAAGAGTTATTTTCGCATTACAAATACTTTTATTATTTCCTGTTCCTGCTTTATCTAAAACAGAAAGAGCTTCACGCACAGTTTGAGCTTTTTTCTTATAAGGCTCAAGCATCTTTTCTAAATCTGGAATTAATTTGCAATTGTTTTTAAATCCAATAAAAAGAACTCTTTCTCTTGCTTGTGGGACATCATAATCAGTAGCATTAACAACAACATAATTTGCAGAATATCCTAAATCTCTAAATTTTTTTAAAAGTTCAATTCTTAAAGGTTCCCATTTTTGTAATAATCCTAAAGCCTTTACATTTTCCATAACAAAAGCCTTTGGGTTCAGTTCTTCCACAGCTTTTGTAAAAGTCCAAACATGCTCGCTTCTTGGATCGTTAGGATTCATTTTTCCTGCTACAGAAAACCCTTGACATGGTGGACCACCAATAACTAAATCAACATCCTTGATTTGTGTAAGTTCATTAAAAAAAACATTAATGTCTCCACATTTTATATGATTCCCAATATTTTTAACATAAGAATCACATGCGTTTTTATCGAAATCATTTGCCCAGACTATATCAAATCCTGCTTTTTTGAATCCTATGTCAAGCCCGCCAGCTCCCGAAAATAATGATACTGTTTTCATGTTTCAAAGTTACATTTTTTTGTATTGAGTTCGATCTTTCTCTTCTGAAAAATGTAACTAATGAAATTTATAATTCAAAAGCGGAAACTATTTAGAACAGAATCAAAAGTTGAAAAGCTTACTAAAATTGTAATAGACAATTGGAATATCAAATCGTTCGTACTCAACAAGCGTGTCGTACCCCACCAGTTCGAATGTCCCTCTAGTGAACACCAAGTCAAGAATAAAAAAAGAGACCTTATAAGATCTCTTTTTCTATTCAATATATGTTTAAAACGGTTATTTCCCGTTCAATAATTTCTCTAAATATTCAACTTTATCTTTTTCAGCTTGCACCAAACGTTCGTAAAGTTCAACTACTTTATCTAAAGGATTAAAAGTGCAGTCGTAATTATTATTTGAACCTTGTCCAAAACTACTATTTGAAACAGTGTCATTAAAAGTATTAAAATAATTAAAAACTCCTTCTTCCGAAAAGTTTTTAATTGCCTCAACGGAAACTCCAAGAGCTTTTGCAATCTCAATTAGTTTTTGTTCGTCGACAGTTTCGCTGTTTTCAATAGCCGAAATTGCCTGCTGATTTGTTCCTAAAGCCTGTGCCAGTGCTTCCTGTTTCATGTCTTTAAGCTCTCTGATACGGCTTATATTTCTGCCGATATGTTTTGGTTTTATTGCTGTACTCATAATTCAAAGATATTTAAAATTCTTAAACGAAAATAGATTTCAGTAAAAAACAAGCCTATTTCTGTAAGATACTCTTTTCATAATCGAGATAAATTGGCAAATTCGGCTTTAGCCAAAAACACAAAAGATTAGGCTAAAGCCATTTCTAATGTAATTTTATTTCTCCAGCTAAAGCTGGAGGCAATTCATATTTTACTAAATAATATGATTACAAAAGAATTACTCGAAGACATTCCCGCATTAAAAATATTAATCAATTCGACTTACAGAAGCTAAGCCTCTAAAAGGATGAACTAACGAAGCTATTAATTAGAAGAAAAAAGATGAATTAAAATGATTTTTAGCGTAAATATTTATTACTTACAGAAAATAGATTAACAAAGATTCTATTACTTTTGTGTTATAAACCTTATCATAAAACACAAAAGTAATCTTCTAAAAAAATGAAAAACAAGTTATCTTTTCTTCCTATTGCCTTACTTATATTTTTTGCATCAAACCAAAGCTTTTTTGCTCAAGCCAAAGACAATTACACAGCCAGAATTGATAGTTTGGTTCAAACAACTTCAGTACGTCCGTTTAATGGGAATGTACTAATCTCTCAAAACGGAAAAACCAAATATTCTAAAGCTTACGGCTATTCTGATTATACAAAAAAAACACCTTTAAAATTAGATGACCATTTTGTTATTTTGTCCAATAGTAAGCAAATAACTGCTGTTTTAATTCTTCAGGAAGTTGAAAAAGGAAAGATTGTTTTAAATACTCCTATAAAAAAATATTTACCAAACTTAAAACAACCTTGGACAAGTACTGTTACAGTCGAAAATTTATTAAATCATACCTCAGGAATTGTAGATTTAGAAAAACCAACTGCCTTTGCTGTTGGAACTGAATTTAAATATACCGATTTGAATTATATTTTGTTAGGTCAGATTATCGAAAGGGTAACTAATAAAACCTATGAAACTGTCGTAAACGAATTGTTCAAAGTGAACAAAATGAAAGATAGTTTTTTCCCAAATGCAGATAACCAAGATGAAGTTGTAAACGGTCGTCAATATCATAAAGACAATACAACCAAAGAAATTATAGGTGTTATCATTCCTAAAGATCGAGTTCCTGCTGCAGGACTTGTTAGCACGGTTAAAGATCTGGCTATTTGGAATGATTTACTACATAATGGTAAACTTTTAAAAGAAGCTACCTACGCCCGAATGACCACTTATACAATTACCAACCAACACCCAGTTTTTGGCGATAAAGAAATTGGATATGGTTATGGCATTCGTGTAAACGACGAAACTAAAATTAAAGAATTTGGTCATACCGGAATTGTACCTGATCAAGGATTTACTTCTGTTAATTTGTATTATCCTGAAACAAAAACAAGTATCATTGTTCTGGAAAACCAAACCTTTGATAATTTTGATATTTCTTATTATTTTGAAGCTGAAATTCGAAAAATCGTATTGAATAGTGGGTTATTGAATTAATCAGACATAAGAACTCAATAACTGTGAAATATTATCAATATAAAAATATTTAGATTACATGAAGTTTCGATAGCTATTTAATTTATCGAATTGACCAGCATTGCTAAAAAAACGAACCAAAAACCAATCAAAATGAAAAAAAATACTTTTTATGTTTTATTGCTATTTATAATAAGTTTTTCAAGTATTGCTCAACATTCTTTAAAAAGAATTTGGGTAACAGATAGTATTTTACCAATTCCAGAATCGGTATTTTATGATAAAACAGATCGGGTATTATATAGCTCTTTAATGGATGGTTCACCAGCTGAACGTGATGGAAAAGGAAGTATCGCAAAATTAACAACTGACGGAAAAATCATTAATTTAAATTGGATATCTGGCTTAAATGCTCCAAAAGGAATGGCAAAATTCAAAGATAAATTATTTGTAGCCGACCTTACAGAAATTGTAATTATTGATATAAAACAACAAAAAATACTAAAAAAAATAACCGTTGATGATTCCAAAATATTAAACGATGTAACTGTTGATAAAAAAGGAGTTGTTTATGTATCTGATCCAAAAGTTGGTAAAATTTTCAAATTAGAAAATGATATTGCAAGTGTTTATTTGGAAAACCTAAATAAACCAAATGGTCTAAAATTCATCAATAATGATTTATATTATCTAGACAATGGTTCATTATACAAAATGGATAATAAAAAGAACAAGCACCTTTTGACAGACGGTATGGATGAAAATACAGATGGAATTGAGCAAATAGCAAAAGGAGAGTTTGTTGTGAGTTGCTGGACTGGAGTTATTTATTATGTAAATAAAGATGGCTCAAAAGAAATACTTTCAGATACAAGAAAAGAAGAGTATTATTCGGGAGATATTGGACTGGATTACGAGAAAAAAATAGTCTATGTTCCTTCGCTTTTCAAAAAAACTATCACAGCCTATTCTCTTGAATAAAGTAACAATAAAAACAAAAATGATAATCCATTCTATTTCACCCATGATTACAAAAGCAACATTACAAGATATTCCAGCATTAAATACATTAATAAATTCTGCTTATCGCGGAGAATCATCTAAAAAAGGATGGACTACCGAGGCTAATTTATTAGAAGGAAAAAGAACAACTGAAGAAGAATTAAGTGAAACTCTTCAATCCCGAAACTTCGGGACGAAAAATACTATCTTAAAATTTACTGAGAATGACCTGATTATCGGTTGCGTTTTGTTAGTAGAAAAAGAGGATAAACTCTATTTAGGAATGCTTACGGTTTCGCCTGAACTGCAAAATAGTGGTATTGGAAAAAAATTATTACATCAAGCCGAAATTCACGCTAAAGAATTGGGTTTGCCTAAAATCATAATGACAGTGATATCTGTTCGTGAAGAGCTCGTTGCTTGGTACAAACGTAATGGTTATGTAGATACGGGAGTAAGAGAACCTTTTCCTGAAAGTGATGTTCATGTTACTGTTGCAGAAGAACCTTTGGAGTTTGTTGTATTAGAGAAAAAGGTTTAATTGTTTAACCACAAAGTTTATAAGTCACCCGAAAAAATTAACCGCAAAGGTCACAAAGAGATACGCGAAGTTCGCTAAGATATTAGTGTTATCACGCTAACACACTAAGTCGCAAAGAAAAAAAGCTTTGGTTATCAGTAACTTTGTGCCTTTCAAACCTTTGAACCTTTGAACCTTTGAACCTTTGAACCTTTGAACCTTTAGACGCACTGCGGTGCGTCTCTACAGAAAACCTTTGAACCTTAGAAAAAATAACAAAATAATGAACATACACCTTTTGCCTAAAAAAGATTGTACAGCCTCTATTTGGAGTGGTGGATTGACATATGAATATCTGATATATCCGAAAACGGCAAACTATACCGATAGGGATTTTATATTCAGGATAAGCAGTGCTACAATAGAGAAAGAGCCTTCAGAGTTTACCAAATTTAAGGGTTATTACCGATACTTGGTTATGCTTGATAACGGCTTGCAGATTGAGATAAACAAAGAAAAAAAAACATATGAGAAATATGAAATCATGGAATTTAATTCGGATGATGAAGTGACTTCTTATACAAAAGGTATTGATTTTAATTGGATGGTTTCTGAAAAAGTATCCCATCACAAACTAAAAATAACGAATAGTAATCAGAGTTGTAATGCTCAGATAGTAATTTTATATCCTTTATATACAACAGTTATTAAAATTAATGAGAAGCCATACTACCTAGAACCTTATGATTTATTAGTCATTGAAAATCAAAAAAAGGAGAATATAATGCTTCATTTTTCTGATGAATGCCTCTATGGAATATTGGATTTTTAAAATTTAACCGCAAAGTTCGTTAAGATGTTATCTCACTAAGACGCTAAGTCGCAAAGAAAAAAAGTTTTGAGAATCATTAACATTATGCCGTTCAAACCTTAGAGCCTTTGCCACTTTGAACCTAAAAAAAGAGCTAAACATTTCTCTTTATCTTCGATAAAAACTCATGTGAAACTCCAAGGTATGAGGATAAATTTTTGTTATTTATTTTTTGGGTTTTGTCTGGATGAGTCTTTATAAATTCAAGATAACGTTGTTTGGATGTTTTGTTTAAAACGTCAAGAAGTCTGTTTTGTATAAGGATATTGGCTCTTTCTACCATTGCTATATGAAACTGAATTAGCTTTGGCACTTCTTTAAATAATAACGTTTTATTAGATTTATTAATTACTAATATTTCGCTATCTTCTATTGCTTTAATATTGTATTTAGTTGGTTTCTGATGATAGAAGCTTTCAATATCACACATCCAATCATTTTCGAAAGCAAAAAAGAGAACACTTTCACTTCCGCTTTCGTTTAGGATATAGATTTTAAATGCTCCTTTTAAAATAAAACCTTCATATACACTATTAGAATCCTGAATTTGTAGAAACTCGTTTTTCTTCAGTTTAATAAATTCTGTTTTTTCTATAATTATATCCCATTCAGTATCTGTAAGGGCAATTTTGCGCTCAATATTATCCCTTAATAATTTATACATATGGTTATTTTTCATTTTTAGCAAAAACATTATAACT
>NZ_NCWQ01000025.1:0-54123 GCF_002156885.1 Flavobacterium sp. AJR
AAAGTATTAGAATTGAATTGACTGATCTTTATAACTTCAACCAGGTACTTTAGTTTTTGAATGATTAGTTCACTATTTCTTGACCGTGATTCATTTTAATTGGTAAATTTTTACTTAATTTAAAAAAAGCGAAGATGGTTTGATCTCTAACCATTTTCGCTTTTCAAGTATAAGTATGATACTTTTTATTTTTTTAAAGTTATAGAATCCTTTATTTGCACATTATAAAAAAATCTTCTTTAATTTCGGTAGATGATTATGCGAATCTACTTTTTAGAAGCCAATTTAATCGTTCTTAGACTTGAAATGATTTGTCTAGCGGAGTTTATAAAATAAAAATACTCTTTCATAACATTCCGAAACTGCTCTAAAATGGTTTAAAGAACTTTTCTTTAATGTGAATGGTTTTTTCTCTGCACAATTACTTTTTTTTGAATTATCTGATCGTCAAGATGAAGAATTAGTATGTACATTCCTGAAGGTAATTTTTCTACGTTCACTTTCTGTTCAAATATCGTATCCCCAATATAGCCCAAAGATTTTTCTATAATTTTTTTACCAGTAATGTCTATGAGACTGTAGTGGAATTTCTTTCCTTCAGATTTAGTGAGTTTGATATTGAAGTATGTATCTGATGGGTTAGGATATAAACTGAATTCAGAAGTTACTTTAAAATCATCAATAGACAAAGTAGAACAGTTTCCGATGTTATTCCAAAGAAATGTATTTAAATTAGGTTGTTTGCTTGTAGTTGGTGCTAACGCACAGTAAATAGTATTTTGATAGTTTACTTGATCACCCAATACATAGTTTGTAGAATTGTTCCAAGGTGTACTATTGCAATTTCGACCTATTATCTCAAAAATAGTAAGTATTGATGAAGTATTGTCTTCGAGTGCTGTAATTACTTCTATATTATGACTTCCGGTGGTCAAATTATTGAGAATAAATGCATATGGGGCCTGTGTTATAGTGGCAATAATTTTATTATTGTCTATAATGGTAATTGATGACAGGGCCCTATCAGGGTCAGTCACAGAGAAATTAAATAGGATATCCTCTCCTGCATTTATCACTGTATTTTTCTCCAAGGGATTTAGCATGCTTACTATTGGCGGTGTTTTAGAAAATGAAATTTCTCCGCAAAATTTTACTTCAGCAATGTTACAGTTGCCTCCTTTTGGTGACAAGTATCGGACATAACGATATCCTTTGGTAGGTGAGATGTTGATGGTTTGCCATGCTTTATTAGTTGGTTGAGTTGTAACGGTATAAAGATCTTCTACATCTGAAGAAAAATCTGCAGTATTAGAACCTTGAAATTTACCGCCTTTCATGCGGCCAGTCTGATTGTTTCTTGGGAAAAAACTAATTGTATTGACAGATATTTTTTTATTTACTCCAAAATCTAAACCAGCATAACCACCATCGCTTTTTGCATAATCAAAGTAGGTGTCTGTATTTCCATCAAATACTTTATCGTAAGTATTAGTTCCGTTTTGATATGCAGGAGAAGTTCCGAATGCAATCCCTTCTGTATTACAGGTGCTATTTACCATGATTGTCACGGGTAGGGAAGTACTGGTTACTCCTATATTATTGATTGCTTTTGCTGTAACGGTATAACTACCAAATTTAACATTTGGCCATGTAAATGAATAAGGAGCTGTATTGTCACTCCCTAATAAAGTAGTTCCATTATAAAATTCCACATTTTCTATTTTATTGTAAGTATCTTCTGCTAAAGCAGAAATTGTGAGGCTTGCAGGTGAGGAAAAAACTGCATTATTTAGAGGTGATGTTAATGCTATAGTTGGTGCTGCAATTTTAGTTACAGATGCATAGACAGGCATACTTGGCTGATCAAATATGTCTTTAATCACTAGTCGTGTATAGTATACGCCATTGCTCAAAGATGAAGCATTAATGGTTGCTGCTCTTTGTTGAGGAATTTTATCAGAGGCTGTCAAAATTGGATTCCCTTTATAAGAAGAATTATTAAAAACATCTATGGTGTAGGAAAATTGGGGACTTTGTGTTTGATCAACTTCCCAATTCATATTGATTGTTTTATTTGATGGCTGATAAGTTGCGTTATATGAAGAAACTGAACCAATAGTTAAATCAGGCGTTTTATCTGAATTCGTGACACTTACATTGGTTGACCTTTCTGGAAAGGTATGGGCAGTGTTTCCTCCAATTTGCATAAAAAAAGCACCAGTTTCGGTACCAGAATTAAATGCTTGATTATATATGCCGTTTCGTATTGAATCGCCAGAATTGGATTTAAAAGTAGCTGATTTTTGTAGTTTCCAAGTTCCTGAAGCAGTTCTTTGCCAAGCATTTTTAAGTAATACTTTTCTAACATTTGCACCTGTTCCAATCCAGTCTTCTATAAAGGCATCGTTATTTCTTTTAAAGGACACATTTGCAACAGGATAATCCATTGTTACTAAATGTGTCCATGTGCCTGTACTCATATCTTGTGACCAGAATCCAAAAAAAGTATGAGCATTATATTGCCATACTCTT
Source organism: Flavobacterium sp. AJR (assembly GCF_002156885.1). NCBI lineage: Bacteria > Pseudomonadati > Bacteroidota > Flavobacteriia > Flavobacteriales > Flavobacteriaceae > Flavobacterium > Flavobacterium sp. AJR. Next base: position 2,533 of record NZ_NCWQ01000025.1, read on the forward strand.
GATACTAAATTATACCAAGTATTTGGTAACCATCCTAAAGTAAAATTCATTGATTTAAGGCCTGTTCCTTCTCCTCCAAAGTTTTCAATTTTAGTGCCTGGAGCAGCATATGCTCCAACAATTGGCAAATGATTGGAAGGATCCCATAAAGAAAAAATGAATGCTTTCCCACCAGGATGGTCTTGAATTCCACAGTATCCTCCACCTTCTTGCCCTGCGTTCCATCCCATAACTGAATAGTAAGTGTAAGTAGATGTAATTGGTATATTTACTGAATTCATCCATATATCAGAATTGGTATTTCCTCCAGAATAATTTAAGTGACTAGATGGAGCGGCTCCCTGACCATATAAATTAAGTGATGTAAGTACTACTAGAGCGACTATTTGCGTAATGATAAGTTTAGTTTTCATATAATAACTATGTAATGATTATGTCTTTTAGTAATGTTTTTTTTTAAGTTGTATACAGCTTAAGATAAATAGCTTAGTACTGCTAAAATGATCTTTTATTTAGATGTAATTAAAAACTAATATTGAGCTGTCTAATTTTTATAGAGCAGAAATTATAGCTCAGTTTTTTGTTCTGGTCTGATAAAATACTAAAAATTACCAATTAGATTGTAATACCCATTCTTACTACTTTGTAAAAAAAAATTAGTAAGTTTTTTTTAATTAAATGGTCTTATGACAAAATGTATAAGTAATAGATTTAGTTATATCTTATATAAAAAAAGAGTTTACAAAGTTATTTTGAATATACTCGAAGTAAGGCTTAATTAAGTTTAAAAAACAATATGATAAAGTTTTTTTGCAAGGTAATTACTTGTGAATCATCTAATATGGGGCTGCAATAAAAAAGAGATAAGATGCAATCTTTAGCAATAGAAAAGATTATAATGAACAGGTTATGAAAAAAGTGGGGAGAAAAGAAATCATAAAACCAAGCCTCTGCATTTTTGATGTAGAGGCTTGGTTTTTTATAAGATTTACTAACGGAAGAATTCTGTTAGTTTTTTTTAAAATTAGACTTGCATTCTTAACTTTAATTTAGAGTGTTTTCAAAAGATCTAAGTAAAGATAAATCATTTTCCCATTCAGTAAACAGGTCATTCTTATTGTTTATCGGATGACTACTAATCATATAATAATCGTGCCAGTAGTGCTTGTTAGAGTTGGTAGATTTTTGATTTATCTTTTTCTTAACCTTTATTTTGTTTGATGCTTTGTCATTAATTTTTCTAGCTGTTATTTTTGAAAATAGTAATGACCTTTTTTGGATTTTATTATTCATAATACATATTTTTTAAGATTAAAATTTTAAAATTGTCTTAAACTCTCAATATGAATTTGTTTTTATAAGACTCTGAAAGAGTTTGATTTATAGAACTACTTGCTATTGTATTTCAAAAATTACGGGAGCAGTTCTTGGTAATGAATAATTTCCAGCTCCAACAAGTTTAGTTTTAATCTCGGAAATGGTAACCTGATCTCCTCTACCTGCTTTTGAAAGTACAGATTTACATTGTGCGTTTAATCTATTACCAGAAACCACAACCGTAGGTTGCCCAGTCACTTTTAAATTAAATCCAACAACATCTAGTCCGACTTCGAAATCAAAATCAACTAATTTAGCGCCAATTGTAGCTACTTCTAAATTTGATTTAGGGCCTTTTACAATACCCATTTCTCCTCTAATAGTTCCACTTGGACCAGGAATGCCTTTAATTCTAAACGTTTTCTTGTCTGAAACTGTAGAGCCATTTGGTAATGTACCTGTAACGGTAATTGTTGTTTCGGTACCTGTACCTGGACTCATATTATATTTCCCTGGTTTACCCGATGACGATAATCCCGGAGCACTCGCTGTAACTTTATTATCAGCAACTCCAGCGAATGATATAGAGATTGGATTGACAACACCTCTATAAACTACATTCATTTTATCTGCAGAAATAGTAGCTGAATTTGGCTTAGGTACTACAACATATTTACCTTCAAATTTAAGTGGAATAGTTTTTCCATCTTCTAAGAATATAAATTGTCCATTGATGTTTTGCTCTCCAATTCCCCCAGCTGTCATAGATATAATAGCTTGACCATTAGCATCAATTTTACCTGGCCCTGAAAATGAAGTAGGTTTTGTATTTTCGTCATAACGACCTAAAACAACTTTACCTGTTACAGTTTCTCCTTGGAAATAAGCGTTTTTATCAAGAACTACAATTGCTTTATAATTACTATAAGAGGCTGCTGCTACAGCCGCTTTTCCTAAGGCAGCACTATAGACATCTGATTCGGTCTTTTTAACATCGCTTTGCCAAGCAGATAGTTTTGCTACTGATGCTACAGCAGGGAAACCTTTAAAATGATAAGTTAAATATTTATTTTTTAAGCCTTCTTTGTCTTGTACGTCTGAAGTATTAAATTTCTTGTTGACTTCAGCTAGTATCGCGCTGTACTTTTTGTCTTTTAAAGCAGCTTTCATTTTGGTTTTATACTGATTTATTTTTTCTATAATCTCGTTACCTTTAGCTGTATAACCTTCACCAGTAAACCAATTATCAACAGTGTCACCTTTATCCATAGATTCGTAAGGTAATTTTCCAGTTGTTGCATCTTTTTCGAATCCAGTTAAAACTTCGGTCTTTAATGTATCTACATAATTATAAAATTCTTTGGATATAGCCTCTACTTTATGAGCTGTTTGAGAAGCTATTTCGAACTCTCCTTTTGCCTCAGCCGCCTTTTGATCTAATGCTGTTAACATTTGTGCGTTAGTCATATTTGATGCTTCGTTTGCACTTTCAAATTTCTCATTCATTAAGCCAAAAGCGGACAATACTTCTTTTGACATATTCATTGCTAACATTGCGATAAAAACCAGATACATCAGGTTAATCATCTTCTGTCTGGGGGTTAATTTTCCTCCTGCCATATTTTTAAATATTTAGTTTATGTTATTGATTAATTGTTTTAATCAATTATTTTTTGTTATTCATGGCAGAAAGCATACCGCCATATACATTGTTCAATGAAGCAATATTTGCAGTCATAGATTGCATTTGCTCTTTTAACTTACCTGCATTTTCAGCAATTTCTTTATTAGCCTCAGCATTTCTTGAAGCACTATCTAATTGAACTTTGTATAAACCATTTAATGATTCCATTTGTGCAGCTGCTGTAGATAATTCTTCACTATATTTTTTAGTAGAAGCAATTGAGTCAACTGTTGGTGCAATACTTTTGGCAGCAGATTCAAAGTTTTTGATACTGTTGCCTAAGCTTGACATTAATTCTCCGTCAATTTTTGCCTCTTTAAGCATAACGTCTAATTTTTGAGATAGTACACCTTGCATGTCTGAAGGAGTTTCAATTTTTGCAGTTTTAGATTTAGTTTTTGCAATACCATTGGCTAATTCTGGATACACTAATGTCCAGTCTAATTCATCATCAACGGGCTCGAAAGCGGATAAAGCAAAGATTAATGCCTCTGTTACTAATCCGATTGAAAGCACCAATTGTATTGGTTTCAAAAATATATCTTGTTTGATCGTGTGTAAGTCTGCTTCCTTCAATTTTATTTGAATTATAGGTTAAATCAATCTGCGTTCGGTGGTAGATACCACCCTTTAATTTCATATCCTTTTGCTCTTTTAAGCTGTTCAGTAAAATATTCTTACTTACTTTTTTATTTCCTTTTCGAAGCATCAACATGAATCACTTTGTTAAAAACAGCTACTGAAACCTTATTTTCTGCTGCTTCTAAATCTTTCGTTGTTGTGGGAACCAAACTAGTGGCAATTGTACTGGCATTTGTATCTTTTTCTGAGCCTGTTTTTGATGATGGGTTATCAAGTAAAATTATACATTTAAAAGAATATGGTTCATAGGATTTACAAAGATTATTATGAATATATATATTGCCTGTGTATTCACCTTCTGGAGTATTAATAGGTATTTTAATTGAAGTTATGGAATCTTTAGTGTAACCGGTATATGTAAATGTATAAGGAGTAATGTCTTGATTTGGTATTGCATCAGAATCCCATTCAACAGAATATGCAGTAGGTTCCCCTTCGAGAGCGTTATAAGCGATTGATATATATTGTGGTGTGGGTAATAAAGCTCCAACGAAAGTTGTACGTGGATACTCATTTGGATTTTCTGAAAGATCGTAAGAAATGTAAAGAGGCTCTGAATTTAATTCCACCGTCTTTGACTCAGAAACAAGATTACAGTCACCCACAATGGCTCTGAATCTATGACTTGATAACATTGGGAATGTTGTATAAGTATTTGAAGTACTTGGATTAGGTACATCTTCCCAGGTAAATCCGTTAAAAATTTGCCATTTAACAACTGTGCCTGCGTTACCTGATAAGGTTAATACAGTTGTGTCTCCTTGACAAACTGAACTTGCGCCACTAATTGTCCCACCACTTAGTGTTTCAGGAATTATTCCTGTAATTACAGCTCTGTTATTAGTGGTTATATTAGCAGAACAAGATGCAGAAGTGAGCTTAGTAATTGTTATAGTGCTAGCATTTATTTGATTCAGGAAATTATCAGAATAAAAGGTACCTCTACCTGCAGTAATGACTGTTAGATTAGCCGTTAATCCTGTAGCAGATGGTAAAGTCCTGTTGTAAGTTACTACATAATTACCAACTGGCAATGATGCTGGATTAGAGGTTAGCGTTACAAACATTTTATAATTATTACTGTAGAGTCCAGCACTTACGCCAGTTATATTATAAGCGGGGCAATTATAAGAGATAATCACTCGTCCTGCTGCACCACTTCCACCATATTGGATAGCAGATCCTGGTGAATTTATAGCACCACTTCCACCGCCACCAGGAACCGTACCATCTTTCCTATTTTCATTACCCAAAAGTAGACTTGAAAGAGGAGCACCTCCGGCACCACCTGAATTTGCACCTTGACCACCTGCTCCGGAGCTAAGTAATAATCCTAACAAGGCTGATGTACCTTTGCCTCCATTTCCTCCAGCAATCTTAGTAATAGTTCCTTCTGAAGCTTCAAGTGACCCTCCTGGACTTTCACCTGGAGGCGTATTTGAGTTATTAATTCCACCTCTTAATCCACCGGCTGCAAAAAATAAATCTTCGTAACCTATAATTGTAGAAAAGTTTCCGTCTTTACTACTAATTCCTCCAAAGACTCCTCCTAGTGCTAACTTAGCAACAACCACATTTAAAGTTGATGACGGAACAGTAGTGAGTAGACTATTTACATAAGCGCCGCCCCCACCTCCACCTGCACCTCTTCCAGAGCCTAAGACGGAACCTGTAGCAAATCCACCAGTTGCACCTCCGCCCCAAGCCTGGGCACTAATGCTGGTTACTCCCGCAGGGACAATAAATATACTATCTTTAGTAATTAAGTGCGATTTGTTGGCCTGAGACCATGAATAAAAACTAATAAAAACGAGTAACAAGGATAATTTTGATTTCATAATAGTAGGTTTTAATGATTAAAAAATAAATTGACTAGTTAAAAATAGACTAATGCGTGGTATTTAAAAATCAGTCTAATCAGATTGGGACTAATCTATTTTATGATACTTTCTAAAGAAAAGAAAATATATAAAATGGAATGTTTGTGGAAAACAAGAATAAAGTTATTAATTATTTTTTATAAGATAAAAATATTATTTCATATTATATTATGTAGTTCAACAGATAAGTTTGTAGTATTATTTGTTTTTTTTACTTGCCTGATTGTTAGTATGTTAATTTTCACTCTACTAATTTACTTTATTGTAACAGCTTTAGTGATTAATTCAGCTTTTTTTATGTATAAGGTATTTATGAAGGATAAGTTGGAGTTCAGTTTGATTATTAATTTAGTTGATAGTATTAGATCAATCTATTGTATATAATTTTGTATCTCCAATAAAGAATGTACAATCTTAAGCTAAAAGCGGCCTGTGGTACTGATCTGTATACTCAGTGGTATTGGAGTGCATTTGGCGAAATAATCCCTAGGTCCATATATATTTGAAGTACTTTTGGCATCGATCCTTATGCTAAGCGTATCAGTCAGTTGCTACTGTAGTAAATTACCTTAGTTTTAGACAAAATCTTCTTTTTACAGTTTTAAGAGTAAGACCATTAGCTGTTATTTTGAGAATCATTTGCGTAATTAGAGTCATATCAAATTATTCATTTTAGTTACTCAGTTATGTCAGATGGTGACATTGAGCTCTTGTTTACAATAACTTGAAAAACTTTATTATCCAGTTTTCGTTAGTAATAGTTGATAATTTATTATGCAGTAAGTTCAAAATCATTTTAGAAAACCAAAATTATTTTTCGGGTAATTGTTTGTTTTCCATATTTACAGGATAAATCAACTGTTAATTTTTTTTCTTTATACACATTAATTATGACCTTTTAAAAACGGGTTTTAATGAATCATCACACTTTATAGAGGTTATGCTGGTAGGCTGATAATTTATTTAATTCTTGAGTGAAAATGAGTTTAAGGTGATTTGATTTTTTGTGATAAGTATGATTAATTCAGTAATCTAATAGATTAGAGATAGAGCCAATCAATTCTTTCTTAATAAGTTGTTTTTAGCAAATATTTATGAGGTAAGCGATTGATTTAGTTGGTTTTGGTAAAATAGCCGAAAGAAAAAAGACTTATGTTGTTGTTTTTGCGATTTAATTGAAAAGTGTCGCGGTGGTTGCTGTTAGTAACTTTGCAGTATATTAATTAAAATACAAATTTAGATGAAAATTAAGTATTTATTATTTGTTAGTTTGTTTTTTTTAGGAGCTACTATTAATGCGCAAACTAATAATGTGGGTATAGGAACCATTAATCCTGATGGTTCTGCACTTTTGGACTTATCAAGTACTGATAAAGGTTTGTTGGTTCCTCGAATTTTTCTTAAAAGTACTAAAGATGTGGTTACGATTAGTAACCCTGCACAAAGTTTATTTGTGTATAATGCGTCAAACATTGCTGATATTAAGCCTGGTTTCTACTATTGGGATGTAGATAAGTGGGTTCCTTTGTCAAGTGGAGCTACTTTAGGTGATATTGTTACAACATTGACCAATGATGGAAAAGGGGTTTATGTGTTTGTGAATGAAGAAAATGTTAAATCTCAAATCGATGTAGTTGGTGACATTGTGAACAATGCAGGAGATATTTTCCTAAATACAGATGTTGTAAAAGAGATTACGCACCTTGTAAAATCAAATGAGACACTTACTTCTTTAGTATATGATGCAACAGCGAATAAATTAAAATACAATGATGAGAAAGGTACTGAGAATGAGATTTCATTAAGAGAATTAGTATCCGGTGTAGAGAGTGTAACAACAATTACAAAAGGAACAGCAGGTAACTACATTTATAAAAATGAAGCAGGAGAAGAAGTTAGTATCGATGTAGTTGGAGACATTGTGAACAATGCAGGAGATATTTTCCTAAATACAGACGTTGTAAAAGAGATTACGCACCTTGTAAAATCAAATGAGACACTTACTTCTTTAGTATATGATGCAACAGCGAATAAATTAAAATACAATGACGAGAAAGGTACTGAGAATGAGATTTCATTAAGAGAATTAGTATCCGGTGTAGAGAGTGTAACAACAATTACGCAAGTAGTTCTGGGACATAAAATTGGAACGTATATAAACGAAATAAATGACTCAACGGATTTGAATGAAACAATAACATCATTGCGTTATGATTTAAGTAATAATCTTTTATATACAGATGAAAATGGAATAATAACAACACTAAATTTTGATATATTAAAAGGAGCAACAGGTCCGCAAGGAGTTAAGGGAGATACAGGATTAGCCGGAATTAACGGATCAGATGGAAAAGATGGAGCTACTGGCCCGCAAGGAGTTAAGGGAGATACAGGATTAGCCGGAATTAACGGATCAGATGGAAAAGATGGAGCTACTGGCCCGCAAGGAGCTAAGGGAGATAGAGGCTTAACAGGACCAGCAGGTCCGCAAGGAGTTAAGGGAGATATAGGTTTAACTGGAGCTACTGGCGCACAAGGAGCTAAGGGAGATACAGGTCCTCAGGGAGTTGCTGGAGTAGGAGGTGTAGATGGAAAAGATGCAGATGTTGGCACGCAAGGAGCAAAGGGCGATAGAGGCTTAACAGGAACAGAAGGTCCGCAAGGAGTTAAGGGAGATATAGGTTTAACTGGAGCTACTGGCGCACAAGGAGCTAAGGGAGATACAGGTCCTCAGGGAGTTGCTGGAGTAGGAGGTGTGGCAAAAGCGGGAGCTAATGTTACTATTGCAGGATTAGGCACCATAGCAAGTCCTTATGTAATTAATTCAGAATATACGGATACAAAGTATACAGCAGATCCAACGACAATGACACTTGCTTCTACTGTATTTGCTGCTAAAAATGCAGCTGCATTATGGAATGCAAACCAATTGCAGGGGAAAGCTGTTAGTGTAACTCAGCCAACGATTGTAGGTCAGGTATTGGCGTATAATGGGACAAGTTGGGTGCCAAAATTAGTTACAGAACCATGGAAAGAAACGACTTCAGGAAACGAAGCAACAAGTAATACGCAAAATATATACCAAACTGGTAATGTTGGTATAGGAGGAGTATCTGATGCAACGTTTAAACTTAAAGTTTATGGAGCTATAACAGCAACTAACTTTACTCAGACATCAGATCAGAGATATAAAAAAGATATTGAACCAATAAAAGGGGCGTTAAAAATGGTTAAGCAAATGGAGGGAGTTGGATATAACTGGAGAAGTGATGAATTTAAAGATAAAAAATTTGATGAGAAACATCAATTAGGTGTGATTGCACAAGATATCTTAAAAATTGTTCCCGATGCTGTTAGTAAAGATGAGAAAGGGTATTATACTGTAAACTATGTTGCTTTAGTACCTGTTTTAATCGAAGCTATAAAAGAGCAACAAATGATTATTGAAGTGCAAGAACAGAAATTTAATACACAACAAACCCAAATTAATGAATTAAGAACCCTAATAAATAGTATTAAAACTGAAAAATAAATTTTTAAATAAGATATATTATGAATATTAATTATAAAATTATAATAGCTTTCTTTTTTTTTGTGAATGCAAGTACAATTAGTGCTCAAACGGATGGTTTAGATATCGAAGGAAAGGCTTCTATAGGGGGATTGGTCACTTTAAAGACTACTACAACAGGGTCCAGTAATACTACAAATGTTACACAGATGAGGAAATTGTCTGTAGATTCTAAAGGTTTAGCATTGGTAGATTTTAAAGGTACACCCGTAGTAGTTGGAGGGTTCAGACCAGGAAGTCAATCTGCTTTGTTTACTGCGGAAACCAATAGCTCTATAACACGTGTTCGATTTATAGCACACGTTGATCAAAGTAATGTAACAAACAATGGAGATACGGCTGCTTATATTTATGGTGATTTTACTATTGTTTTTATCAATGGTGTAGGTACTATAAATAATTTAATGGTTTATGATTACGCTGGAAATATTAAAGATCATATAGAAAATGTGGTCTCAGGTGATATTATTATCAGAAAGAGTTTCTCTTTGTATACTCAGAATTATTTTGATATAATACTGAGAAGTGATGGTCGTTTTGGAGTAGGGACGGAGAGTCCAACGGTATCTTATATATTTGAATTTATGGGAGGAATCTAGGATAATGTTTATTATTAAGGCTGGGAAATAATAATATGACCCAGCTTTTAAATTTGAGGTCACTTTTGAGATTATTTTATCACGAGAGTGTAGGTGTAAATTTAAAATAAGATACATGAAAAGTACTATTTTATATAGATATGAAAATTTAAAACAATTTTTGCATAAAAAAAACAAAGTGATTTTAAAAAAAATATACTAATTCCTAAAGACAAGTTAAAAGCGGAAGAATTGGAAAAACTCTATAGAGAATATATATCTGTCAATACATTTTAATTTTCTAGTTAAAAACTAATCTTATTTATGATATTTTAAATACTGTAGAGTAAGCTTAGAGTTAATATTTATTTAACGAAAATTGCTGTTGATTATTCAATAGTACACTTTAAAAATAATTGAATAGTAGTAAAAATGCTACGCCCGTTTGTAAAGAAGATGCCTTTATCGGCAGTTCATGCAAGCAGGCGCATTCGATTAGTACGCCTCGTATGAGTAGATTGTCCTGACGGTGAAATGACAAATTAAAATAGAGTTTATATTTTTTTTATTTTATTTGCCGGAGCCAGTTATTAGTAAGCCTGTCTTTTGTGGGACTAAAGAATCTTAGGTACAATAGGAACTCAAAATCAGGAACACTATTTTTTGGCGCTATTTATTGATTAATATCACCGGAATTTGCAAGTATGGTCTTTTCCAACTTTATTCCAATCAGTCGTAAATCATCTTGAATTTTTTCGACTTACAATGTTCTTATTTATTGTAAATTTCGACGAAATTACTTTGTATTAATTTTAAGTTGTAATTACTAGTCTCCAGAAAAAGCCAAAAACAATATGTATTTTAACTGATACAAATAAAATGATGAAAATAGTTCTTAATTTCTTTATTTTTCCTCGATAGCGATAGCACGTCCGTCATATTTTAATTCAGCTAATATTTCACCAATACTGTTAATTAATAATTTTTTGTCATTTATTTCGACTACAAAATTTCCGTTATAACCAGGAACAATACTTTCATATTTGTTTTCAATCACAATGTTTCCTTTTTTATCTATTAACCCCCATAAATCAGACGTATAATGTGCGCCAGAAGAAAAGGATCTTTTTCCGTAAGCGGCAAAACCTTTATTAAATGGCATCATCACTCCAATGAATTTAAAATCAATAGTGGTCTGACCTTCTTTATTGATAAAGCCCCATTTTCCATCCTTCAAGACAGGTGCTAAGCCTTCTGAAAAGTCTCTGGCCTCGTCATAAATCAAAGGAATAGTTATTTCTCCTTTATTATTAGCAAAACCAAATTTTCCCATATTTTCCAATAGCATTAATTCATCGCTTAATTTCTTAATGTCTTTATATTGGGGAGCTATTAAAATATTTCCATATTTATCAGCAACACCTTTTGCATTATCCTTTGTAAGATAAACCATTTCATCTTCCCATGGAAAAACAAAATCATATTCCGGATTTAAAAGCACATTACCTTTTAAATCCATGAGTCCTTCCTTTGATTTATCACTTTCTCTAAATGCAAAAGAACAACCGTTAAATAACTCACTAACATGATCATATTGAAAAGGAATTATTGTTTTTCCTTTAGTGTCAATAATCCCAATTTTTCCATTTTTTTTTGCTCTAGCATATCCTTTGTAGAATTCCGCAATGAACTCAAATTTATTAGGGATTATCTCTTTCCCGTTTTTATTAACAGTTCCTTCCAAACCATCTTTTTTAAAAGTAGCCAGACCATTATTAAAGTTTTCATATTGCAAATTTTCATATTTTGGTATGATCTTATATTCTCCTTTGTTGTCAATAAGGCCGAATTTTTCACCAAGCTGAACGATGGCTACTCCATTTTTCATTTGTGAAACCGAGTTGTATCGAAAAGGGACAATAACATTGCCCTTGATATCAACAAATCCGTAATAGTCATTTTTTTGAACAGGGAATACATTCTCAGAAAAATCTCCGATATATTGAAAGGTTTCATTTGTGATTGGTTTACCTACCTCATCTAAAAGGATTAGTTTTTCGTATTGTCCTGATATGTAATACCCAAATTCTTTTTTCTGGGCAAAGGTAGAATTAGTAAAAACTATGATTGCTATTAGTTTAATAATGTAAAGTCCCTTTTTCATTTGTTGTTGTATTTAACTATTTCTGTGAGTACCAGTGTGAAAAAAATCTGGTTGTATAAAACAAATATAACAAAGATTATGTTTTTTAAATAGGAAGTTCTTTATAGCTTAAAATTTACTATGTAAAAAAAAAAGAGTTAGCAAAGCTAAGAAGAACGCTACCAGTTCTTTAAAATAAAAAAAAAAGGTCTTGAAATTAAAGGTGCTTGACGGGGTTAGTACAGAAGTTCTGTAAACACTGACTTTGTTAGAATTAAAAAGAATAATTCAAATTATAATCACTAGGTTTATATCTTCAAAATAGATTATTACCTAGAGAAATTAAATTCATTAATGAATCACACAATAAATTATTATCCAAGTAAAAGCAAACTATTTTTTATTGACAGCTTATCTACTTCCAATTATGGTATGTACAATGGGAAACCTTTTACAGGAATTAAAGAAACCATTTCTGATAAAGAATATATCAGAGAAACTTTTGTAAATCGCAGACTACACGGAATAAAATTTTGGGCAAGTGAAAATTCTTTTTCAATTTTTGTTTACATTTTTGATGAAAGCAGATATAATTTTGATATTGGTAAAGATCGTGATCAAAATTTTATGAATAGAATCTACACTATTTATGATTTACAAACATTTGATTCAATTGTAGACTACAAAGTAAATAATATAGGAAAAAAAGAGCATCAGCAAGGTTATAATTTTACCCGTGAAGATTTAGATTATAATAAGAAGATAAAGGACAATTTTGATGTAATAAAAAACTACGAAGACACTAAAGAGATTTTTACTCGTTTAGATTTATTTGTTTGCACCTATAATACAGACAATCCCTTTAATCTCACACGTGAATTAAACCAAGATAGAGCTGGAAAGACACTTTATGGCTATTTAGTTCAGGAAAGCATGAAAGAAACACTAGGATATACGGTTGAAGATGTTTTTATGGAAAAGTATATTCTTCAAAATGAACTTGCGCAGAAGATTATTAGTGAAGACCAGATTCAACATCCGATAAAATACATTGCAGGTGTTAGTGTGGCATACAATGATATAGATCTAAAAATGATTTCAGCCATTGCTGTAATGGATATTGAAACACAAGAAATTGTTGATCAGGTATTTTTTGAGTTAGAGGATGTTACATTGCATGTTCCTGATTTATTTGCCTATAATGAAGTTCCTTCAGTTTTAAAAGCGTTTGAAAAACTAAGTATAAAACCTCAATTAATTTTTTGTGACGGACATGGTATTGAACATCCAAAAAATGTTGGATTAGCTACTCATCTGGGAATTGAATTAGATATTCCAACAATTGGATGTCCAAAGAAAAGACTTGTTGGATATTATGAAAAAACGAGTTTAGGGCATTTAAGAGGGGATAGGCAAGAACTATGGTTTGATGATAAAATTGTGGGTAAAGCATTACGGACTCAAGAAAGAATCAATCCGCTTTATATATCTATTGGACATAAAATAAGTTTGGAAACAGCAATTGATTGGGTTTTAAAAACAACGACCAATACTCGCATTCCTGTTGTTGTACAGGAAGCTATTGCGCTAACTGAGCAACTTATGCCAAAAAGAATTAGATATGATTTCCTTGATGATGAAGAAAATAAATATGCTATAATAATATAAAAATGAGTAACGACATATTTGACAAAAAACCAGAATTTGAAATTTATTACGATCTTCAAAATAGTTTGCGTGAGAAAGTAATTATATATGATCAACTACCAGAGGTAATTCAATATATTGCCGGAGTTGATGTGGCATATAATGACATTAATGACAATATGATAGGTGCTATTGTAGTTTTAAATGCAGAAACTCATGAAGTTGTTGAAAAAGCCTTTCATGAAATGGAAATAGCATTTCCATATGTTCCAGGTTTGTTTTCTTTTAGAGAGATCCCTTCTTTAATTGAAGCTTTTAAAAAACTTACTATAAAACCTGATTTAATTGTATGTGATGCTCAAGGAATAGCTCATCCAAAAGGAATTGGAATGGCAACTCATCTTGGAATAGAATTAAACATTCCAACAATTGGCTGTGCTAAAAAAAGATTAATAGGTAGCTACGATAAAAATTTACTGGGACATGAAAGAAAAAGTACACAAGATTTGATTTACAACAATATTTTGGTTGGTAAAGCATTACGAACACAGAATAATACCAATCCTATGTTTGTCTCAATAGGGCATAAAATTTCTCTTGAAACTGCTATTGCTTGGGTATTAAAACTTACTCCACATTATAGACTTCCTGAAACCACACGACAAGCAGATTATTTAGTTAATTTTCTTTTAAAAAATAAAAATGCTTTCTTGTCAGAATAATGATATATTTACGATTCATTCCTATTAACAAAATTCTCTTTTTCTTTTATGAAAATATTTAAAATATTCATTTTATTAAGCATTGTCTTTTTACATCATGCACAGTCACAGGTTTTTGTAAGTGCTTCAGCTACAGGTTTAGGTAATGGTAGTTCGTGGACTAATGCTTACACTAATTTACAAAATGCAATTAATGCTGCAAAATCAGGACAAGAAATTTGGGTAAAAAGTGGTACATACTTTCCATCGCGAGACAGAAATGGTACCATACCAACGAATCCTAGAGATGCAACATTTGTTCTTAAAGAAGGGATAAAATTATATGGCGGATTTGCAGGCGCAGAGACAAGCTTAAGCGAGAGAAATCCAGAAACGAATACTACTATTTTGAGTGGTGATATAGGTGTTAAAAATGACGAAACTGACAATATCTATACATTATTGTTATGTGTAGATTTGACTTCATCAAGTAGGCTAGATGGTTTTACAGTTACTAAAGCCAACAACAACAGGACTAGTGGAGCCATAACTATCGCAAGTTATATCGTGTATCATAATACTGGCGGAGCAGGATGGATTTTATCATCCGATATTATAATTACCAATAATAAGTTTATTGGTAACAAATCAAATAGCAGTACTGGAGGGCTCTCCATTCTGTATGGTTCGAATCTAACATTTGCCAACAATGTATTTATGGGTAATGAGTCAGTAAACCAAGCTGGAGCGATTTATAGTAGTGGATCTTCCGTTTCCTTTGATAATTGTATTTTTTTACAAAATTTTGCAGGGCAGGGCGCTGCAGCATATATTGTTAACAACGGGGTATCTGGTTTTATTAGCAACTGTACGTTTACAGATAATAAATCAAAGGCAGATGGAGGGGCATTACTTTTTTATTCATCAGATCCTTTATTGAGAAATGAAATCAGGATTACCGATTCTAAATTCGACAAGAATACATGTGTACCTGGCGGTGTTTTAAATGGTCTAATTACAATCTCAACCCGTGGAGGTGCTATTCACGCGGAACGTACTAACCTTAATATTGTAAGGTGTGATTTTACAAATCAAATAATTAATTCTCTGAGCTCCGGTGTCGCCATGGGTGGTGCCATAAGTTTAGGATATGATACCTCTACCAAAATTGATAAATGCAATTTTATTAACAATAGTATCATTCCTTCCAACAGAGGCAACTCTGGTAGTGGTGGTGCTATTTTTGCCTTATCTGATATAGAGATTAGTAATTGTATTTTTGCTGGCAACCATTCGGCAGGATCTTCAGGAGCTTTGTCTCTAACTTCTGTCCCTTCAACTAAGAATAGAATAGCTGTTTCAAACAGCGTATTCACTCAAAATACGGCTGAACTTTATGCTGGTGCCATATCTTACGGAACTAATGCTTCTTCATATCCAGTTGGTTTTACAAATCTTACATTTCATGCAAACAAGGCTAAACTGCAAGGTGGAGCAATTTATTTGAACTGGGGGATTTCGGATGCACAACGAACTACACAGTTACAGAATTGTGTTTTTGAAGACAACTCAACAAACGAAATTGCTTTTAGCCAAGCATCGCAATCTGCTTATCTTCTAGCTACAAACAACAGATATCACACCGAAAATTTTTCAGGATTACTTTTCAATGATGCAACAAATCCGATTGGTAAGGATGGTATATGGAGAACGATTGATGACGGTTTGCGCATAAATGCATGCTCAATTGTTGCGGATGCTGGTACTAATGCAGCACTTATTCTACCAGGCACAAAGAATTTATGGACTCAAAATGATGTAGATATTGTAGGGAATAAAAGAGTAAAAGGAGAGAATGTAGATTTGGGCGCTTATGAAAGTGATGCTAGCACCAAGCCTGAATTAACAAACTCATTGCCTGCTATTGTGGTAAACACTGGAGCGAAACAGATTGTAATTAATCTGGATGATTATTTTTCGTCTACAGTAGGTAATAAAAACACTTATAGTATTACAAATGGAAATCCAGAATCAGGACTGTATCAAGCTATTATTACAGACAATATTCTCACGATATCATTCCATGAAACTCTTAGTGGCTCAAGCCAAATAAACTTTTCAATTTTAAGTGCTTGCGGACTTAGCTCAAATGAAACGATCAGTGTGATTATAACCCCAAGTTTATCAACTGAAGATGTAACTATGGATAGTTCTTTATTTTTATATCCAAACCCAGTTGAAAGTACACTAATGGTTTCAGGAAGCACACCTATCGATTCTTATGAAATAATAAACATGCTTGGACAGACTATAAAAAAGTCTTCTTTTGATTTACGACAAGCTGATGTAAAGAATTTGACAACAGGAATATATTACATTATAATTAATTCCGATAATAAAATTCATAAGTTTAAATTTTATAAAAAATAAATAAGTTTTTTCGAATGAAAGAAGAGGTGAAAGAGTTAATTCTTTCACCTCTTCTAAATTTATGGGTGATCTTGAACTGTCTAATCTATTTCTAGAGGGGATATAAAATCAGAATATATATATTACAAATGCAAAGGGTTTGTATGTAATTGTTTAGAAGTTAATTTGTATTTCAGAAATATAAAATAAAAAAAAATATTCTTAAACTATATTAATTTTTATAGAATTTGTATCACAGAAAATTTCTGTATGATACTTATCCAGAAAGACTGAGGGATTAGGCCCTGTGACGTCTTAGCAACCTGTTGCTTAATAAGGTGCTAAATCCTACCGTTGTAATGGACAGATAAGAAAGATTAGCTCAAAATCTGAATAAGCGGTTCTGTCGCATCTGGGAATAACTTTTATCATTAGAATTTTAAAGCGATAAAAAAATGAATACGAGAGGTCATTGTTATCCAAAACACATAATCCTTTAGGTAGTAATTTCAAATTAAGATTTACACTTAGGTATCGTGATGTTAAGAAGTAATGAAGATTAGAGGAGGCTTTACCCATTCGAACCTAAACTTCTTAGGTATTGATTTTGCTGGGTTTCTAGTTTTCAAAATACCCATGTGCCACGATTCTGCCATAAAACTTTCGAGTATTTTTATAAATCGTTGATAAGGATTATAAAAAAACCTGCGAATCCTCGGATCTGCAGGTTTTAGCGCATTTTTCGGGTTTTTTGAAAAGATTGATAAAGTTACTTTTTTCACTTCTTTCCCTCTTTTGGTAGGGAGAGCAAGATTTGAACCATAACACTAAAAACCTTATTTATAAAGCATTCTCAAATAGTTTCACATCCTTATTGAGACTATTGGGTAAAAGATTCTTACCTGTTTTTGTTTTATTTTCTTTTTGAGGAAATACTACATCTTTTGGAATATTCCAAGCTTTACCAGTTAGGAATGCTCTTTTTATTTTACCCAAAGAAGAGTATTGGTAAGTTGTTCTTACGGATAGCTCTATTTTTTTACAAACTCTACTACCCAAAGATATTTCATATTTATAGAAGTAAGATACCAGCCCTAGTATTCATAAAATCAAGATTTACATCTTTTTGTATCAAATTGACTTCCATATTTTAAAACTACAATAGGATAAAATAGTATAATTTAAAGGTAATATATGATAAATCTTACATATAAATTATCTATAGGTTTACCATTTAAAATAACTAAAATTTTACCTCATTTTAATCTAATAAAAATTGGTGGCCAATTATGAAAAATATTTTATCAATCATTCTGTTTGGTACTTTTTGTGTTGTTAAAGCACAGGAGCCTATATTAACGTTTACATACGATCCTATAACAGGAAATCAAATCGTTAGAGAATTTTGTCAAAGTTGTGGTACTGCAAAACCTGCTAAAGAAATTGAAGCTATCATAGAAGAAGATTTACTTGAAATTTCAAATGAAAACATAATCTCATATCATCCCAATCCTGTAAAAGAGGAACTCTACTTAAAATGGGATCTTGTTAATGAAAACTATGTAAAATCTATACAGGTCATTGGAGTGAATGCTCAAATATTAGCAGAATACCAAAATAAAAAAGAAACTAACTTTCAAAATATTCCTTTTCAAAGTTATCCCACAGGAATCTATATCCTATCATTATCATATAGTAATGGAGAGCAAAAAAGAATAAAAATCATTAAGCAATAATATTATGAGGCAATTTTACCTTACGATTCTCTTTATAAGCCTTAGCTTTTTTACTACAGCACAAACAAATCCTACTGGTCCCATGCGTGAGGCAGGTATTACAGATGGAGACTTATCAGTTACCTTGTCTGGCGGTGCTTCTTACTCGGTACCAATAGCTGTTCCCCCAGGAATTAATGGAGTCATTCCAGAAGTAAGTCTAAATTATAACAGCCAGGGAGGAAATGGGTCTGCCGGCTATGGATGGGCATTATCAGGATTATCATCAATTTCAAGAATTCCTGCAACAAAATTCCATGATGGTACAATTGATGGGGTAGATTTTGATGTTTTAGATCGATTTGCATTAGACGGCCAACGATTAGTAGTGAAAAATGGAACTTCTGGGGTTTATGGTGGCAATGAGACAACATATGAAACAGAGATATTTTCCAACATAAAAATTACCTCTCATGGGATACATCCAAGCGGAGTAAATTTTGGACCAGCTTATTTTCTTGTAGAATATCCTGACGGTTCGAAAGCTTATTATGGTAATTCAACAGATTCACGTTCGATAACAGAATGGTCAATTACATATTGGGAAAATGCGCAAGGTATTCGAATTAGTTATTTATACAACCAAGCAAATAACTTATTGGAAATTGCTGCTATAAAATATGGAACATTAACAACTACTATGCCCATAAATCAAATACAATTTATATATGAACCAAGAGTAAAATCTGAAAATTATTATATTGGAGGACAAAATATAATAAGAAGTAATCGTTTAAAGGAAATTAAATCTTCGGGAAATAACATTGGATTCAGAAATTATGTTCTAGACTATAATATGGCTCAATCTTCAGAAAAATATGATCGATTGTATTCCATTACAGAAAAGAGTGGAGATAATACAAAAAGTTATAATCCAACAGTTTTTAACTACAATAATACAGATGATTCTATTAATTACAGTTCTAATCCCACTGTGTTAAGTGTCAATAGTGTCAATTCGACTAATGCTGTTGCAGTAAATGGAGATTTTGATGGTGATGGTAATATGGATTTCATACTATATCCAAAGACAGGTGTAGAAGCTAAATCAATATATTGGATTTTTACAGGTATCACCCCTAATACAGGCACACAAACAATTCTAAATTTGGGGCTACTTCAAGAGCCTGGTGCTTTTGATGAAATTCTGCCAGTTTCTTGGTTAAGTTGGAATAACAAACTTATGAATGGTCAAGGCTGGACAGTTGTAAAAACTAACCCAACTACAAATCTTACGACTTTTAAAACTTATGCTATTGGTCCTTCTTCTATAAATCCTCAAGGTGAAAAATCGTATACTTTTCCGAAATTCTCGTATTATTCTGAGCATCCTTTAAGTTGTACATCAACTAGACCACCATTTTTTTATACGGTAAATATTCCGAAACGTTATCTTAATGGTGATTTTAATGGTGATGGATTAACTGATGTTGCAGTTGTAGAAGAGAACCTTGAGTATTCTTACTTAGCACCTTGCGACTCAAATAATGAGCCGCTTCACACCACAAGTAATTATTCGGGCGATACTTATTTTATGAATCTGGACAGACGACTAAATTCAAATTTTGTTAATAATGCTGGAAAATTAATTGTTTTAGAGACTAGTAAAACTTATGTCGCTGATTTTAATGGGGACGGAAAGTCGGACATTTATGTTTTTGATACTGGAAAAGTAAGGGTCTATTCCTTGAATGACAACAAACAGTTTATTTTATTATATCAAACACCAACTACAGATACAAGTATTCAATTAAGCAGACCTATTTTGATAGGTGACTTTAATGGTGATGGGAAATCGGACTTTATGATTCCTATAGAATCGGGCAATGGTTGGTACAGATATTTATCAACAGGTACCACTTTTGCTAAAGAAAACAGAAATATTGCCTATGTAACTCCTAATGATTCGTTTAATAGTTATAATTATATTGCAACAGATTACGATAATGATGGAAAAAGTGATTTGACCATTATAAAAAACACTAAAAATAATTCAACTGGACTGGGGACAATTCAAATTACAGCAATAACAGAAATGACTCCATCTTCCTTCAATACAAGGACCGCAATTACCACTGCACAGGCAAATATTAATCAATATGCGTTACCAATATTTATACCATCTACAGACCAACAGCGTCCACGTTTTGAAATCGCTTTTATAAATAATAATAGATTACATTTTTTTTATTCTAAAAAAGATAGCAGTAAAGATCGCCTACTAACCAATATTACAACTGGAAATGGCGTTCAACAAGCTATAACGTATCATCCATTAGAGCAGATTCATAAAAGCACTTTCTATACAGTATATAATCCAAGCCAGGGAACAGAAACTTATCCTTATTTTGACATTGTTGCATCCCCTGATTTGCAAATTGTTTCAAAGTTAGAAAAAAAGAGTGCCACAGTTTCTAAAATGAAATTATATGGTTATTATGGAGCTGTGACTAATTTGGAGGGATTAGGATTTATGGGATTTAGATCTATAATGGAAACCAATTGGCACAATAGTTCCAATCCAGAAATGTGTACTATAACTAAAAGAGATATAAAATTAAGAGGGGCCATAACTGAGAGTTATTTAGTGCCTTACTTAACCTATCCAAATAATGGTTTTAACCAATCAGATTATACCACCAAAACAACTTTATCATATACACCAAGTCCAGAACTTGCCCTACAATCAAATAAGGTTTTTAAGTTGCAAAACAGCAGTATCAAACAAATTGATACACGATATAATACTAGTGCAGAAACTACAATTTCATACAATGAAAACAATAATCCACTTATAACGACCACAGTCAATAGTGAAGGGGCTGCTGTAGCGCAAACCGTAAAAGAAACTGTAGAATACGAAAGTCCTAATCCTGATACTCCCTATATAATAGACAGGCCTTATCAAAAAATTGTATCTACCACAATTCCGGGAAATACAACTTCGTATTCTGAATTATATGAGTATGATAACAAACAGCTTGTATCTTTTATGGAGAAAAACGCAACGGGTACTGGAAGCATACTTGAATCCAATCTGTATGATTCTTTTGGAAATTTAACCCAAAAAACTGTTTCAGCACAAGATATGGATCCGCGTATAACTAAATATCAATATGATACATCCGGCCGTTTTTTGACCAAAATAATAGATAGTGATAATTTAGAATCAACTTTTGAATACGATTTGAATAATGGACTTTTAAAAAAAGAAACTGATCCATATGGCTTATCATCCTCATATACCTATGATTCTTGGTTTAGAAAATTAACAGCAAAAGACGATCAGTTAAACAAAGTAATTACATATAATTATGCGAACACTTATGCTTCCACAAATGGATCCGAAACAACAGTTACAATTACAACTGATGCTTTAGATGGAAGTGCTAGTGAAGAAAAGTTTGATGATTTAGGTAGAAAAACAAGATCAGGAGCAAAAGATATCAATGGAACATATTCCTACGTATCTTATTTATATGATATTTATGATCGAAGTTATAAAATAAGTGAACCTTATTTTGGTGCTACACCATCTCAATGGAATGAAACTAAATTTGATATTTACAGTAGACCGACAGAGAGTATTTCATTTAATAACAGAACGACATCAATAGCATATCCTAATTTATCAACGACAATAACTGATGGACAAAAAAGTAAAACAATTGTAAAAAATGCTATTGGTAATATTGTTTCTACTAATGAAACAACCGGTGGGAATATCAATTTTTCCTATTTTGCAAATGGAAATCTAAAACAAACCAGTTATAATGGTATTAATATTACCATGGAGCAAGATGGCTGGGGGAGAAAAACCAAACTAATTGATCCATCGGCTGGGACTTTTACGTATAAAAGTAATGAATTAGGAGAACTAACAGAAGAGACTTCCCAAAATGGAGGTGTGATTACTACCATAACCCGTGATAATAACGGAAGACCAACTAAAAAAACAATTGTAGGAGGAGGTACTGATAGTGAGACCGAATATACTTATGATGCCACAAAGTTACCAATAACAGTAACGTATGTTGACAAAAATGAACCTATTGGAGCTAATAAAACCATAACTACGGTAACTTATGATCCTATTTTCAAAAGAGCTTTATCTGTTGAAGAAAACAAAATAGGGGTTTCAAAATTCATCAAATCCTTTACTTATGATGGTTTAGGCAGAGTTGAAACAGAAACTAAACGTGCAGAGATAGGAGGTAAATTCAGTACGATAGTAACCAAAAATATTTACAAAAATGGAAACTTATATCAAATTTTAGACAGTAACAATAAAGTCCTTTGGCAGACAAACATGCTAAATGCGAAAGGGCAAGTGTTAGAAAGCGTAACTGGTAATGGCATAAAAATGACTAATACTTATGATATTGACGGGTATTTATCAAAAATGCAATATGATAAAACTACTGTACCAGCAAGTAATATATTAACTCTTACAACTACATTTAATAAAAATACAGACAATTTAGATAGTAGAATTAATAGTTCCTTTGGAAACTTTACAGAAACTTTTAAGCATGATGAAATAAACAGATTAACTGAGTTTACAAATAAATTTGAGGCTCAACAAAGCCAAACCTATGATGCTTCGGGAAAAATTTTGGGCAATAATTTAGGGTTTTACAAATATGACGCTACAAACAAGTATCAAAACACAGAGATATCATTAGGTTATGATTCATCACAGTATTATGCTAACAGAGGCGGTATTTTTAATGATGATATGGAAGCCAAATCAGGTTGGTCTTTTAATCCGCATAATCCTCAGTGTATTTCATTTGATCGGTCAAAAGGTATTGCAACTGCCATAAAGTTAAATACAACATTGTCGAGTGATGGTATGAGTTATGTACAATCAGATGTCTCAGTTCCTATTGATAATATAGCTGACACAGAATACACTTTTTCTGGTTGGGTTTATACAGATAATCCGACTGCTCAACTTACACTTTTTCAATACAATGCAAATGAAACGGGATATTTTTCTTACGTCAATAGTGTTAGCACAACAGCGTTGAATAATTGGAAATTTATTGAAAAGACAGTATTGGTGCCTGCAAGTGTTAAATCCTTGCGACTGCGTCTTGATGCTATAGGAATAGGTAATGTTTGGTTTGATAATGTAAAAATACGCAAGACAAGTGATCCAGTTTCTTCAGGTTTAAAAAAACTAAATGTCACTTATAATGCATTTAAAAGTCCTAAACAAATAGAAGAAACTGGTGTAGAGAAAATAAGTTTTACTTACAATGATGACAATCAACGAAGTACTATGTACTATGGAGACTTTAATGATGAAAAATCACTTAGGCCACTACGTAAGCATTATTCGGCTGATGGCACAATGGAGATAAAAGAGAATAGAACTACTGGTGCTTTTGAATTTGTTACTTATATAGGAGGAGATGGCTATTCGGCACCAATTGCTGTCAAGAGTGATGGAATAACACAAAAATATTTATATTTACACAGAGATTATCAAGGGACTATTTTAACAATCACTGATGACAATGGTGCTATAGTAGAAAAAAGATTATTTGATGCTTGGGGTAGTATCATGAAAGTGCAGGATGGTGTAGGAAATACACTAATAGGACTAACAGTTCTTGATAGAGGTTATACAGGACACGAACATATACAAAGTGTTGGACTGATTAATATGAATGCGAGATTGTATGATCCAATACTTCATCGATTTTTACAAGTCGATAATTATATACAAGACCCAACAAGTACTCAAAATTACAATCAGTATGGCTATGTATTTAATAATCCGTTGCAATTTACAGACCCGAGTGGAAATACTGCCAATGGACCTGGAAAGGACTGTGTAGATTGTGGATTAAGTAACGGACAACAAACCTGGATAGGGAATGGAATCAAAACTATAAAAGATAATTGGGATAGCTGGGGGATTAAAGATTGGGCAAACCAAAATATAAATTTTAAAAAATGGGGGGTTACAGATTGGACAAGAAAGAACCTAAATCTTAAGAATTGGGGAAATAGTATAAAATCTTTGTTTGGTGGAGGTAAAAGCGATGCACCAGCACCACCACCTAATATGAGTCAGTATGTGAATTTGAACAATTCAAACTCCGCTGTTTTAGATTTTAGAGCAGCAAATAACGTTCCTAATAACCAGCCTTTATTAACACAATATAATGAACATGCGCAACCAGTTTTTGAGTATGACTTTACAGGACTTCTAATAACAGGGCTTGGTACTTCAATTAGTTGGACACAAAATAAAATGTTTAACTCAAAAACTTGGTATAGTATAAAACAAATGAAAGTATATAGTCAAGTTTTTAATGGTAATGGAGCCACGGGGGGTAAAGTTGCATCAGCATTAAGAATTTCAGATAGGTTTAAATGGTTAGGTAGAAGTGTTGGAGCTTATAATGCTTGGTCTAATTTTGACGCTTATTCTAATGGTAAAATAGGAGGGTTTACTTTAGCAACAGAACAAACCTCGAATGTTATAAGTACTTTTGCTCCTGGACTTTATGGAGCAGCATGGGGAATAGGATGGGAAGCAGGAAGATCCATAACTAAGATTGATTCTTATCAAAATTGGAAACAAAGTACTTGGCTTCCTTATAGGAAAGAAAAATTGGGATATTAATACGAACTAATTTATTATGAAAGTTATTTATTATTATACTTTTTTATTTTATAAAAAAAATCTAAAAGATGATACTCCTTATTCGACTACTATCTGGGCATTAGGATTAGCAGAAGGCTTTTTTGTAAGTGTTATTTTAAACTTACTAGTGATTCACTTTTTTTGCATTAATATGGGGAAATGGTTTATGATTGCAATTGGAGTTATTTGTTTATTAATTAACTATTTATATTTTACAAAAGATGGAAGGTCGAAAAAAATTATAAAGCAACAACCAGTTTTTTTAGGTAGCCCAAAAATTTCGATTTTATTAACCACTCTTTTTTATATAATTTTAATATCATCTTTATTTTGGGGACCAGTTTATGCAAAATATCTTTTGTCTGTGAATTGTAGATATCTATAATTTATTAAAGCAACCTTGTCGCATTTAAGTGTAACTTGTTATTTAGGTGCAGATGGAATAGGTAGGCACTATAGTCTTAGAGGTGGAAATGGAAAAAGTGATAGTTTCTATGTAGCTTTTAAGCTTGGAGGATATACATCTTTATAGATTGCTGGGATTATTTTATCTATATTTCAGCCTGAAGTTGCACCTGTGGTACAGAAAGTTGCACAAGAAATATTAACTCATTCACTTGCATACTAATTAGAAAAAATCATAAGTGGCATCTATTTTAATAAATTCAACTATAAAGACTATCTGCATTGCACTATTGTTTTTGCTTTATTTGAGCTGTAAAAAAGACGGAATTAGTGATGAGATTAACTTTGTTCCTCAAAAAAGTATGAAAATAAAAAGTTTGATGCCTTTTAAGGAAGATTATCATTGTATTGGTAGTTATACCATAAAGAAAGACACTGTAGTTTCACAATTTGAGATTCAATCAAAGTACTCATTAGTAGTAATAAAATTAAAAAATGTTAGTACTAACTGTAAGTTTAACAGTTGTTTATATTCAAACTATCCAACACCTGGTTATTTTACAATAGTTGATGAAAGTTTATATGAGGTTAAACTCAGTCCAAGTTTATTTAATGAGAATTATAAAATTAGTAAAATTGATTTCATTTCTGATAGTGAGATAAAGTACGAAATGAATAATGATTCTATTAAGAGTTTTAGTTTAGATTTTAATAAATATGCAATAAAAATTAATGATGAAGATTCAAAAGTAATATATGGTGAAATAGAATATTACGGTTTAAATAAGCTAAATGCAAATGTATTGTTTTATAATGTAGAAGATTTGACCTATATTTTTATTATGACTCCTATGAAAGAAAATATTCCTTTAAATAAAAATGTATTGTATGATTATGTTTTTTGAATAAAAAAATAGGCTATGGTGAATTTAGTTTTTCAAATGTTTCTACTGAGTATATGGTTTGTATGTGTTTTTACTTTTAGTATTATAAACTAAAGTAATTTCATTAAGATTTTATAGTAAGATTAGTGGACCATTAAGCGGAAAAACCGAAATTTATTCGGTTTTTCCGCTTTTAGGACTTTATGACTTTTGCTTCTTCATTCGTGAACGAATTTGATACAAGTTTTTCTTCATTAGTTCTAAAATGATTTTATGATGCTTAGATTTACTATTTTTCAGACCACGACATTGGACTATTTCCATTTTGGAAAGCGATACCTCTATAGTTTCAATAGGTTTATTATCTATTTGAGCAGAAAACAGCAGGGAATCTGTTCTTTTAAAATACTCATTGGTGAAAATACAATGTTGCAGAATGTCTCCCTCTTCCATAAAGTTCTGTACGTTTTCTAGAACTTTGATGGTTAGATTTTCATGCGAAAAAGAAATCCCAAAAAAATGTTTCTTTTCTTCGGCATAAACTTCCTGTGCTTGCTGTATTTCATCACGCATTTTCAAGAGGTATTTTTTCCGCTGGAATTCTCTTTTTTTAGTAACAAGTTTATTATGTGCCTCATGGAGATTTTCGGGGCAGACAAAAAAGGGACAACTTAGGTTTTTTTTAAACCATTGAAGCAAGGCAATATAATCTTCCCAAATAGTATAATCAGTAATGTTATACTTATTTTTTAAGCAAATTTTTACAGCTTGCCAATTAGGGATAATCTTCTGATGAGGTGACTGGAGGTAATAGGTGAGTAGGGAAGTCTGTCCTGCTTTTAAAATCGTTTCTGCAATAGCATCTTTTAACAGTGCAGTAAAAAGTATTTGCGGAGCAATATTGTAAACGCCAGTTTTAAATCCGTTTCTTTTCAAGATAGGGAGCACTTTCATATGTGGATGCACCTTGTACGGATTAATTCGGTATTTTGGTGAGTTCTGAAAATCTTTTGGGCGGATTTCAAGGGAGGAATAATACTGCCATGCATCATAAGCATGCGAAAAAACATTTGTGCTAAGGGACATAGTACGAACTTCGCCTTTTGAGTTTATCCAATGCTGCATCACTTCTTTATGAAAATAAGTTGGAACAGTATTCTTTTTCATGAGCTTGTGGGAGCAGCTAATACGAACGACTTGATACCCCTTACAAACATCCAAAACGGAGCAGTATTCAATTTCTTTGAAATGAACCTGATTGCATCCGCACATTTTGAGTTTTCCTGTACAGGTGGTACATTTTATAAATTTCTCACAGGATTTACTTTGAGATTTGGGTTTCCAGGAATGCGCACATTCAAGGCAGTGGAATTTTCCACGTGAGAGCACTCCCCATTTTAGGAAAATGCTTTTTTCTGCCCAAGTTTGCATCTGTGCTGTAATCGGTTTCAGGGTACTACTTAATTGGGTAATCTCTTTTTCTATGTTAGTTTTAGGTGTCATAGGTCAAAAAGTGTTAAGGTGGTCTGTAGGGTTTTCGGAGTATTTATCACTTCCTTTTTCTGCTCCATGCTTTGAGGAACATCAGACGCAGGAGTAAATAAATCAGCCTTTACAGGCTGATTTACCACTACTTTGCAGTTGATTGGGGCAGGAGGCAGAATACTGTCATCGATGTAGTATTTTATAGCCATGTCGAAGATTTCCTGATTGTCAAAGGCGCATAATCCTGTTTTTTTGACTTCGCCAAAAATGTAGCTGATACAGTTTTCAAGGTTCTTTGAAACTTTGGCAAGATGTGGTGCAAAAGATGCGTCTCTCTGTGCCGTTTCACTTAGATAATTTTCTATAGCGGTTTTAAATTGTTCAGAAGCTTTCATAACTCAAAAGATTTAAGATTAAAAATGAGTGTCACTCAAAACTGTTTCTGTAGATGTCATAGCAGTATTCTTCGAAACAGAGCCAACACATAAAGGTGTAGTGGGGAAGGCGATGCCTGTTTTTTACAGACTCTCCAAGAGAATCTTCGATTTCGTCTTTGATGTTTTCCAAATCATCGAGATGCCCGATATAAAATTCTTTACAGTCTGAATGGTATATAAATTCGGAAATCATTCCACTCATGCATCCGCCGTTTTGTAAATCCTCGAGAAAGGATTTAAGTTGTTCTTTTTTAGTCCCGTTATAAGAATCCAAATCGGACAGGATGATTTTATTAAATGCTTCACACACTTCGTAGGCTGCGTATATTGATTTTTTTAAGGCTTTCATAACTCATTTCTTTAGGCTTGTACATTGTTTATCGGGATATTAAAAAGGCAGGTCGTCAGGTTCTTTTTCAGAATCCTTTTTAACTAGTGTGTTTGTTTGTGGGGTTCCTTGCGGGTCTTTGGCAAATGCAAGTATTTTAATGTGGCTGGTGTGAAAGGTTAGACTGCCGTGCGCCTTAGCATCACTGCCGATGTAGACATTCAGACCAATTCGTCCAAAGAGTTCCACTAGTGCCCCTTTTTTGAGCCACTGCGCTGATTTTGGTGACAGCCAATAGGAACAGTCGATATAGGTCACCACTTTTTTAACTTCGGTGCTATTTTTGGGTTTATAGCTGTCGTTGACTGCTATGGAGAAGTTTACAACCTCACTGTTTTCTTTTACTTTAAAAACGGAGGCATCTTTTACAATTCGTCCTGTAATTTCCATGATACTTGATTTTTAGTGCATACTTTTTTTAAGTTCTCTTTCACCGTTTTTCGCCAAATGAATTTTTTCAAAAGAAAAAACGGGAAAAAAGAAAGCACAAATCAAGTGTCCGGATACCGAGCCGGAGTGCTATAAGTCCCAAAGGGCGGCGTTAAGCCGTTATGCGCATGCAGGGGAGGGCGGACACTATTTTGGCTGCCCTTTTAGTCCGTTTTTGAATGAAAATGGAATCTAGTTTTTAATTGTTCATATTTTTATGATTGAACCCAATCATGCTGTTTTGATTTTTAGTATTTTTAGGGATATAAAATAATGAAGGCAAGAAGCCTGTTTAGCGCCATTACTTGCCTGGAATCCTGAGGTAAAGGGAAATGAAGGACATAACGAAGAGAGAAAACAAAAGAGCTGCCATGTCTTTTTCTTTTGACTTTTAAGTATATTATGCTACGAGATAACACAACACCAAATACCCATACCATGGATAAAACGATACAGCTTAGAGTGAAGAAGGAAATTGACAATAGAAATGAGCTTAAGGTATTACAACTAAAAGGAAGCTTGATTACTAAGGGATATACTGAGATTATCCATATTGCCGATGAGGATGAAGATTTCTATCTCAATTCGTTTTCAACGGCCGCTGATCATAGGAAAGAGGCGGAGGATTTTGTACGGGACTATATTTCCAGTCATGATCTTACCGGTACCATTTCACTTGTGGACAAAGGGAGATAATTCGCTTACGAATGTTTTTTTTAAGGAAATCGCCCCATTTTTTCTAAACAACTATTACATCTTCTATTGCATTTAGAAGGATCTAAAAGGAACACTTCGTTCCCGGCTTTTTATGGAATCAGAAAAACATATCAAACTCTCCGAGCTCAACAGTAAAATTAGCGATGCCCTGACGGATCGTTTCAAAGGACAGACGTTTTGGGTTGTTGCCGATATTACTAATCATTCCTATAAGGCGGATAAGAAAATCCATTACTTTGAACTGGTAGAAAAAGGGATGACGTCAAATAGTATTGTTGCTAAAATTGTTGGGAAAGCCTGGGGAGCAGGATCGATGCATCTTTCTGATTTTGAAAAAAACACAGGACAGCGTTTTACCAATAATATCAATGTACTTGTTTTAGTAAGTGTGGATTACCATCCTTTGTTTGGTTTGTCACTCAATGTGCTTGATATCGATACCAATTTTACTCTTGGAATTCTGGAACAGCAACGAAATGCCACACTTAAAAGGCTTGTGGAAGAGAATACTTTTATCGTTAAAGAAGGAGAACGCTACATCACCCGAAATAATCAAATAAAGCTTCCGGCAGTAATCCAAAAAGTAGCCATACTATCAGGGAGCAATTCCGCGGGTCTTGAGGATTTCAGGCATACCCTTGAAAATAATGATTTTGGCTATGTTTTCCAGATCGATGATTATCCTACCATTGTGCAGGGAGACAATAATGCCAAGCTGTTTTTAGATAAACTCATTGAAGTGTACAGTAGTGGCAAATTGTATGACGCAGTTGTTATTGCAAGAGGAGGTGGTGCTCAGTCCGATTTTCTGCTATTTGACAATTATAACATTGGGCGCGCCGTAGCCAAATTCCCCATTGCAGTTATCACAGGAATCGGACATCAGAAAAATGTTAGTATTGTGGATCTCATGGCGCATACCCAGACTAAAACCCCAACGAAAGCCGCTGAGTTTATTATTGCGCATAACCGGAGTTTTGAGCAGCATATCCTTTCGCTACAAAAGAATATTGTCATTAAATCACAGCAGCTTTTTCTACTGCATTATCAGAGTCTTTCCAATCTTAAGAGTACCATTTCCAATAGTGCAAGGGAGCTCATTTCAGGACACAAAGATGCTTTAATGGCTATTAATCAAAATACAATTAATAGTTCCAAATCAATCCTATACCAAGAACATCGTCAGCTGCTGAACCTATCGCATCAGCTTTCAGGTAAACCGAGGATTATTCTCTATAACAGGATCAATGACATTGACAATACTATTAATAATTTGAAAACATTCACGAATCAGTATCTTCGCAATCAAAAAGGATATTTGGCAC
This sequence comes from Flavobacterium sp. AJR, assembly GCF_002156885.1. NCBI lineage: Bacteria > Pseudomonadati > Bacteroidota > Flavobacteriia > Flavobacteriales > Flavobacteriaceae > Flavobacterium > Flavobacterium sp. AJR. Next base: position 33,614 of record NZ_NCWQ01000025.1, read on the forward strand.
ATTACAGTTCGAGTATCAGAATGATGTCTCCTGAGAATATCCTCAAAAAGGGCTATGCTATTGTCAAAGTCAATGATAAGATTACCAGTCGAGCCGATACTATAGCAATTGGTGACACAATTGATGTAATATTAGCTGATTCGATTTTTAAAACCACCGTCAAAGAAAAAACAAAATATAATGAAAGAGACACTGACTTATGAAACTGCATACGCTGAACTGGCAGCCATTGCAAAGGAAATAGAAAATGAAACGATTTCGGTTGATGTACTGGCCACAAAAGTCAAGAGGGCTTCGGAGCTTATTACTTTTTGCCAGACCAAACTCAAATCAACGGAAAGTGAAGTAAACAAGATTATCAGCCAAATGGAAAATCCAGCCAACTAAGGCAATTCTGTAGGGATCATAATTCCATTGTTTTGTACTTTTTATATAACATCCGATATAAACAGGAATAGCCCCGGGTTTGTAAATAGGCTCTTTTATTCTGACTGTATCTGGTTATTATTGGGAGCGTTACGCTTAACATGGTAATAAAAATCCTTAAGATGCCACCAGGCGGGACACATCTCCAGAGGACCATTAAAATTATGTATTCCTATATAACAACTACTTAAGAAAAGCTGTGTATCAAAAATTTTAGCCCATGGTTTCCATTGTACTTCCTGGGGCGGAGGTGTACTTTCAAAATAGCGTTTTATTTCTTCATGATTCATAAGGCAAAAATAAGCAAAATACCAATGTATGTCAAGGCTGGATCTACTTTGTAACCATATAAATTCAATAATTTTCTGTTCTATTTTTTGAAAATAAAAAATTTACAATACTACTAGAAAAAATGGAATTATTAGATACTACAGGTGATCTAAAAGAAGTCTTGGTTCTACAACTGAAGGGCTGACTCATTAAAAATCATCCCGATAAGATAAGTTAATCGACTAACTGATCTTATTATTACACTATTTAGTCTTTAAATAAGTTTTCGTTGTACTAGTATTATGGTAGTAGTTGAATTACTACTAGATTACTTCATATCTATCAAAAGACAAGTAAGTATTTCGATATGTTATTGTTCTTGAATAGGTTAGGGTAAAAATAAAATAAGTTATCCTATAAAATAGCATATTTTTTTTTAAGATATTTATTACTTAGTTCCTCTATTGTAATCATTTATTGTGTACCTTAGTGATATATATTAATTATACTATTTCATGAGGCTTCTAGTAGGGTTATTTGATGGGTTTGGGGGAATAAAACACATCAAATTTTCATGAACTATTATTTTTTTTTAAAGATGCCTTACCACGACGGCATCTTTTTTTTTTGCTAAAAATACTAGATTACCCCATAGCTATCAAAAGATAAGCTACCGATTTTGTAAATACCTGTATATAAAATCATTATAAAAACTATAGAATAAGGAGTTCAAAAAAAAGCACCTTTTTTTTGCGATATTTATTGCTTAATTTTTCTATTGTAATCATTTTTAGTGTACCTTAGTGTTATACACTTGTTACATCAATTGTATTATTTCATGAGGTTTCTAGTAGGTCTATTTGATGGGTTTGGGGTATAAATGCATCAAATTCTCATGAAATATTATTTTCTTTAAAAAGATGCCTTAATTTGGAGGCATCTTTTTTTTACCAAATAGACAACATTGGCATCTACGGCAAGGGCAATCTAACTTTCGAAAAAGAATGCTATTAAAATTAGTAAAACGAGAATTTACAAAAACACATAGTAATTGTTTTGATTAAGAAATTCACTTTTAGTATCATTTACATCAAAAAAACAGCTTCTCTTACGCCAAGGAGTATTGCAGGAATTATTTAGGGAAAAAAACTTTCCTTGGATATTTGCTGCATAAGCAGTTATCAATTGCATGAGATCGTGGTTGCTTTTATAGCATACTACATGCACTTTTAGCTCGTCTACCAGGATCAAGGTAACATCAAAAGGGATATAAGCTGATATAGTAAAAATGTCATTTTTTTGTATCAGATCCAACTGTGTTGCTATACAGCGCCATTTTTATCGGTAATAGCGGAGTTTTCCAGGAGGCAACAAAAAATCAATCGCAGATTCAATTTGTTTGTTGTGCTGTAAAACATGGAATAAATTAGCCTGGTTATTACTTTAGAATACTGTTGCATTTTCTGTACTAAAAATGAAGCTGAGGAGTTTGTATTAGATTTTAATTCAGTAAACAATCTTGTGGCACAATTATATCATTAAGTACTTTAAATATATCACTTTAGAGTAATTTAATTACTTGTCAAAACGAAAAAAAGTAAATCAAATTATTTGATATTGTTAGCGAAGTGCGCCTAATGACAAGCTTAGTTTAGTTCTTTCACTGGTCACCCTTGGAGATTTATAGCATTTCCTTTGCCAGTTATGACATTATTTTAATTGCTTTTTTCTCTTTTCTTTTGAAAAGTTTTTATTGACAGCTATAGAATTCATCAAAGATTAGCCAGGTAGCTAGCTATTTGAAAAGGCATTCAATTTTATTTTGTTCTTAAGTCTTAAAAAGTCTTTAGCAAAGTACATGTCGAGAAAGTGTCTGCATTCATCCCAATTAACAAATTTTGTTTGTATTTTTTTATCTTGATTTTCTCCATAAATTAAAAATAGATTTAAGTCTTTATGAATTTCAAGAACATACTTCTTGTCAATATGTCCTACCCAGAAAGCACCTTGTTCTTTGCTTACTTTGCTTATTTCTTCAATTGCAAGATTAGTCTCTCTACTTGTTGCGTTATTAACGGATTTGCCCCAATTTTTCTCTATCCAAAATTTTGTAGACATAATTATAAAGTTTACCTAAAATTATATAAAATATATGGATATCCGTACGTTTAGAGACAATTAAAATTGCGTATACCTAATATAACAGTTATATATTAATAATTTTGGGGGCGTGGTTTGCATTGTATTTTCTAAGGCAGAGGTATGCTTTGAAAAATGCCGTTTAATTTCTTCGTATTTCACCAAGATAAAAGTAAGTAAAATACAACTATTTGTTAAGATTGTTTTCACATTGAAAAAAATAGGCTTTTTAATTGTTTTGGGTATATTTTTTAACTAAACCGGTCTCTTAGGCTACATTGTTTTTCTATAAGACCAGGATTAGGAACGTCAATTTCTCCCCAGTACTAGAAATAAAAATTTCTGTATCGCTGAAGTGATTCATAAAATTCATTTTAATGAGGTAAAAAAAAACAGTTTTAAAAATTTTGAGGATTATCAATTCATTTTCTGTCTTGGAATATTAATTTCATGTTCTGAAGGATAAGGAGCGCGATGTGTCATGCTTACATCTTCTCGTATCTGTTCGTGTACTTTGAATTGTCTGTCATTGGTATTGGAATATCGCGGGTCAGGGATGAATGGCATCTTGGCCATTTTGGTTATGGTAACTGTTGGAAAATGATAATCTACTTCCACGATACCCAAGAGCAGGTAACAACCACCACCCAAAAAAGGATACTGAGCCAGACTATCGGGAAAGTGTACAGTATCGAAATAATCTCCTTTGTTATCTATCCAGGTTCCAAAATACATCGTGCCTCTTTTGGTAGGAACGTGTTTTCGGGAGATCAGATAAGCGAGCATTTTTACTGTTTTTTTATGATGAACAAGTAAATCCTTGACTAGTACAGAACCTCTGTATTGGGTTTGCAATAAATCAAAAGGAGTGCAAGATACGGGGAAACTCAGCAGTTCAATTTCATCAAAGGCATCTTCAAAAGCCGAGCGTTCCAGTACAGGTAATTTATATGTTTTGACAGGTTCCTGCAGTAGCATCAGATTTTTGTTTTCAGGTTTGAAATTCACCAGTATGAGTCGGGCAATTACCAATAATTGATTTTTGGATTGTCCTGTAAATCGGAAGGCGCCGATGAAAATCAAGATTTGGATGCCTTCAATACCAATGGGAATACGATTGATGAAGTTTTCCAATGATAAGAAGTCACCATGGGCTTCGCGCTCTTTAATAATTTGTTGGGCCAGTTTAGTTTCCAATCCCTCAAGATGCATGAAGCCTAAATAGACATCGGTGCCGTATAGTGTGGTTTCGTAATCGCTTTTGTTGACGCACGGATTGTGCAGGGTCGCGCCTGACATCTTCGCTTCATGCACATAGACTTCAGTTCTGTAAAATCCTCCCTGATTGTTAATCACTGCTACCATGAACTCCACAGGATAATGTACTTTGAGATACAAGCTCTGATAGCTCTCTACGGCGTACGAAGCAGAGTGCGCTTTGCAAAAGGAATAGCCTGCAAAGGATTCAATTTGGCGGTATATTTCGTGACTGAGTTGTACGGAATGTCCTTTTTGCAAACAAGAGGCGAAGAAATTATCCTTTACTTTTTGCAAGGCAGCAATAGAACGCCCTTTACCGCTCATAGCACGACGCAGGATATCTCCATCGGCAGCAGGCAATCCACCATAGTGTAAAGCAATTTTAATCACATCTTCCTGATAGACCATAATACCGTAGGTTTCCCCCAGCTGTTCTTTAAAAACGGGATGAAAATATTCGAATTTATCAGGATGGTTGTGGCGGAAAATGTATTCTTTCATCATACCAGACTGTGCCACTCCGGGACGGATAATGGAAGATGCCGCCACGAGTATCTTGTAATTATCACAATTGAGGCGGCGCAGTAGTCCACGCATAGCGGGACTTTCAATATAAAAGCAGCCAATGGTCTTACCGGTAGCTAAATAGGTATTGCATAGAGCCTCGTCTTTAGAAAGCGCCGTATCGCGAATATCTACTGTTATGCCACGGTTTTTTTGGATGAGCTTCACACTGTCATCGATATGACCAATACCACGCTGACTTAGAATATCAAATTTTTCAAAACCAATATCCTCGGCGATGTGCATATCAAAGAGTACAATAGGAAATCCTTTTGGGGGCATTTCCAAAGGCGTATAATTGGTAATGGGCTCTTCGGATATGATAATCCCACAGGAATGCATGCTGCGCTGGTTAGGGTATTTCTCGAGTAACATTCCATACTCCTGAACGTACTTCACGATCGTATTGGTTTCATGCAGTGCCATGGGATTTTTCGCCAGCATATCGAGTTCTTCTTTAGGGAGTCCGAATACTTTACCGACTTCCCGAAATATCGAGCGGTATTTAAATTCTACATTAGTCCCACAAAAGGCAACGTAATCGGCTCCATAGCGTTTGAAAATATATTCGAGTATCGTATTGCGCTCTTTCCACGACCAGTCAATATCAAAATCGGGAGGAGTTTTTCGATTGAGGTTCAAAAAACGTTCGAAATACAAGTCGAGTTCGATAGGGCAGATGTCAGTTATACCCAGACAATAACTTACGATACTATTGGCTCCGCTACCTCTGCCGATATGCAGAAAACCACAACTGTTACTGTACTGGATGATATCCCAGGTGATTAAAAAATACCCGCTGAATTGCAATTCATCGATGACTTTTAGCTCTTTTTCCACACGCGCCTTAGCCACGAGGTTATCAGCTCCATAACGCCACAGCAATCCTTCCAAAGCCAATTGGGTCAATAAGGCGATATCGGTTTCTCTTCCCTGGGTATAAAATTTTTTATTTTTAGGTGTCTTGAAATCAAACTCAAAATTACAGTCTTCAATTATTTTTTGGGTATTGGCTATAATCTGGGAGTAGTCGCCAAATTGGACTAGTAATTGCTCCTCAGCAATCATCACTTCTGAAGTCTTGCAAATATCATCTTCAGTTAGTTTGGATAGAAGCACATTAGTATCAATGGCTCTGAGAATCCGGTGTAAATTGAATTCTCTTTTGGTTCGAAAAGTAACGGGTTGCAGGATGACCATTTTATGCAGCAGTGCTTTCCACTGGGTATGGAAAAGTTTGGGGAGTTGCTCGGAGCGTATGGCTATATATTCATTTTCTTTTAAAACATCAGGTATATTCTCCAGTGGATATAGCACTACTATATCTTCCCAATTCGGAGCAGAAAAAGGCAGCGGAGTCCCATCAAAATTATGCTGGGTAAGAAAACGGTTCATTTGACCGAGCCCTGAACGATTCCTGGCTAATGTGATATAGCGAAGTTGCCCCTCACAACGTAATTCCATGCCCACAATTGGCTTGATGTTAACCTCCTTACAGGCTTTTATAAAATCATAAATTCCTGTTACGGTATTAATATCGGTGAGCGCCATTGCTTTTACATTGCATGCCACAGCCTGCTGTACCAGCTCATTGAGTGGTATGGTTCCGTAGCGCAGGGAATGAAAAGAATGACAATTGAGGTACATCGGATAGTGTATTAAAAAAGTAGTATTTAGAAAAAGTTAGCTTAAGAATTTTATATGTTCCGTTTTAAAATTTCATTTTTTGTATTGGGTTTAAAACTCGCTCCGGCGCAGCGCATGACGGCATCAAAGCCGTAGCGACTTTTCATTTTGTCCATAGCCTGATAGAGTGAGAGCATTTCCTCGGTATCCTCAAAGAGGTTAATCTGATAGGTACCGCGAACGAGTCCACTGAACCGAATTCCAATCAGGCGTAGGCGCATACGACGCTGGTAGAGTTTATCAAAAAGATCAGTTACGTTTTTGGTCAGGGTATGATCAGCCGAGGTATAGGCAATACGGCATTGTTTGGTTTCGGTATCAAAGTTGGCGTAGCGGATTTTGATCACTACAGTAGAGGTTAGCCACTGCTCGGAGCGCAATTGAAAGGCCAATTTTTCAACCATACCAACTAAGATGCGTTTGAGTTTTATGATGTCAATGGTATCCTGGGAGAAAGTATGTTCGGTTGATATGGATTTACGCTCTGTGTAGGGTTCCACCGGATTATTATCGATACCGTTGGCTTTCTTCCAGAGTTCCGTACCATTTTTGCCAATCATTTGCTGTAAGACTTCTGAAGGCATTTCAGAGAGCGTCTGAATGGTTCTGATCCCAATTCGGGAGAGCAGTTGAAAAGTTTTATCTCCCACCATTGGAATTTTCTGAATAGATAATGGATTCAAAAAAGGCTGTACCATATGTTCGGGAATCTCCAGATTCTGCTTTTGTTTTCCTTCTCCAGTACCAATTTTTGAAACTGTTTTGTTCACTGATAAGGCAAAAGTTAGCGGCAATCCTGTTTCTTTGGTAATGGTTTGGGCGAGTTCACTCGTCCACTTGTAGCTCCCATAAAATTTATCCATACCAGTGATATCGAGATAAAATTCATCAATACTTGCTTTTTCTACTATGGGAGCTTTCTCCTGAATTATTTCTGTAATGGTATGTGATAAAGTGGAATATAATTCCATATCGCCTTTCATTACTTTTGCCTGTGGGCAAAGTCGAAGTGCCATCTTAATAGGCATGGCAGATCGCACTCCAAAAGTGCGTGCTTCGTAGGAGCAAGAGGCAACCACGCCACGGTCTCCACCTCCAATAATTAGTGGCACTCCGTTTAACTCTGAATTTGTTAACCTTTCGCAGGATACAAAAAATGTATTCATATCGATATGTACAATTGACCTTCCCATAATCTTCTTCCTTTTATACGGAACAAAATTAGTACAGATTATATCAAAATTATCTATCTTTGTTGTTACAAATTGTAACAAAATCAACATGTCTTTATTTTCCGATAACATCAAAAGTCTTAGAGCAAAAAGGAAGATTTCTCAGGAAAAGGTGGCTGAGAGTCTTTTAATTACACGGGGAAGGTATGCCAAATACGAAGATGGCACCTCAGAAGCACCGTATGAAATTCTAAAGAAAATAGCGCATTATTATCAGATCAGTATCGATCTGTTACTCTCTGTAGATGTTCGAAAAATCCCAATAGATGATTTGCTAAAATTGGAAAACAACAGATTGTTGTTGCCCATTACCGTTGATGCGGCAGGAAATGATTTTGTAGAAATCGTGACCCAAAAAGCAAAAGCGGGTTATCTAAATGGATATGGAGATCCTGAATATATCGAGAGTCTGCAACAAATGGCGTTGCCTTTTTTAGGACCAGGTAAACACAGAGGTTTTCCTGTGGAAGGGGACTCTATGCCACCACATGAAGATGGGTCAATTATCATTGGTCGTTATGTAGAAAGGCTGGGAGAGGTGATGGATGGTAAAACCTATATCCTGATTACTAAAAATGAGGGTATGGTATATAAACGCCTGAATAAAAACAAAAAAAATGCACTGGTTTTAGAATCCGACAATCATTTCTATCCCAATTACGAAGTAAAGGCTTCTGACATTCTGGAAATCTGGGAATATGAGTGCAACATCGGACGTACAGATAAAAAGCAGGAGCTATCCGAAACCCAAAGTATGAAAGAGTTGCTTTTAGAACTCAAAAGAGATGTTCTGGAACTTAAGAATAAGGCATAATTTTTTGATACTTATTATAGCAGCTTTTTCCTTTCTATTCTTTCTTTTGCTTCACTTAAAAGCAGGTGTATTTTTTCTTCAAACTGTTTTTTAGGCGGCAAATCGGTCCAATATTCAGCCACCATAATGCCGTCTTTATGCATTTCAAGTAACTCTATTTGCTCTCTGCTACTTTCGGCACAAAGGATTAAACCTATTGGTGTTTTTTCACCTTCTTGTTTTTCGTACTTATCTAACCATTTAAGGTATAACTCCATTTGTCCTTTGTGCTTGGCTTGAAACCGCCCTAATTTTAATTCTATTGCTACTAATCGCTTTAATTTTCGATGATAAAAAAGCAAATCTAAATTAAAATCCTCACCATCTATAATCATTCTTTTTTGACGTTCTACAAATGTAAATCCTTTGCCAAGTTCGAGAATGAATTTTTCTAAATCGTATAAGATTGCTTGCTCTAAATCCTTTTCCAAATAGGCATTCCCTAAATTAAGAAAATCCAATAAATAAGGATCTTTGAAGGTGCTTGGTAAGTTGCTTTCTATTTGAACTGTCTGTGTATTTGCTATTGCAGTACGCTCAAAAGTTTTAGCAGCAATTTGTTTTCGCAAATCTCTAATACTCATTAACTGATCGATTACTTGATGCGCATAGAATAATTTGGCTTCTGTTTTCTTCAGAGGTAATAACTCTATAAAATGAGACCAGCTCAATTGTTGTGATAATGTTGCTACAATTTGCTTGTCTTTAAATTGCTCTGCGAAACGCAGCATTCGTCTTACGTTTTTTTCGGTAAAATTTCTACCATACTTATTTTCCAATTGTGCCGACACTGTCGGCACAATTTGTTTTCCATATTCAGCACGCTTATTCTGTAGTATGGTTTCATTTATACGAAATCCAATTTGCCAAAAAAGTAAAGTTAAAACACTATTGTTTTGCATAATTACTTGCCGCTGACTATGTTCAACAAGTTGAGATAACTCATGGAATAAATCTGCTTCAATAGCAATTATATTTTTTGTTTCTTCGGTCATATTAGTTTGTTTCGTGTATATTAGTTAAAAACTATTATACTGCTTTGACTTGAGTTTAGATTATGCAATATAAAATAGTAATTTTATGCCAGATTATCATACTATACAAACATAGTGAAAATAGCGAAATGGTAAAAGAGAAGGATGAACAAGGAAATTTTACTATGCAAGAATAGCCATAATAAAGCAATAGTATATGCATCGAGTTGAAATCTTTCCCATGCTAGTACTAACTTTTGATTTGTACTGTCCATAAATTGTTTTTGCATTATTATTTCTATTTTCAAGTTTGCTCAATTATTTCTTGTTTTTCTTTATAACCAGATGAACGAGTTTTGGGTCATGGAACAATCGATCCATTTCAGAGTGAATTATATCCTCTATGTCTTGTTTTATTTGTAAGTAATTGCGTTTGACCATAGTGCTATCGATTTTGCGAATAATGGGAATATCTTGATAACCATCCTCTTCTTTTTTGAGTGCCTGGTGATCGTTTATAATCTCAGAATGGAATATTTTTAACTTGATTTTACAATCTGGATCATCGGCTACCATTCCCACAAATTCACCTGAACTTAAAGATGAAATTTTAGAGACAGGGATAGCTGATTCCAATTGTTTGGAACGGCTAATCGATGTATCACCGCTATTGATGGAGAGGCTTTCTCTATCCTGCATAATCTTTCCGAAACGTTCGGATAATTGTTTGGCAGTATCCCCAGTAACCTGTCCGCTGACGATGTTTCCTGTAATATTCATAATCACATCTGCCTGTTCTCGCCCATAGTCCTTGCGCAATTGACTAAAGTCCTGAATGCCCAAACAAGTTGCTACTTTATTGCTTCTGGCAGTAGCGATTAAACTATCCATATTGTTGAGGTAGATTGTAGGGAATTCATCAAATATCAGACTACTTTTCTGTTTTCCTTTTTGATTGACAAGCTTCACCAATCGGTTTACATATAGTGATAATACTGCTCCGTAAATCTGTATTTTTTGCGGGTTGTTTCCCATGCAGACAATCTTAGGTTCATCGGGATTATTGATGTCCAAAGTGAAATCATTACCTGATAAAACATAGTATAATTGAGGAGAAGAGAGTTTAGCCATTGCTATTTTCGCTGAAGCAATCTGACCTTCGAGTTGCTCCATAACATCATTTTGGTAAGCATTAACAAAAGGATTAATGAGTACTTCAATTTCTTTTTCAGTTCTAAGCAAGGTAAAGAGGCTATCATAATCTACCTGCATGAGTTCTATCACATGGGGAAGTGTACAGAATTCACCGTCCTTGTATTGTCGCAAATACCATATTATGGCTGAGAGAAAATTAATAGGGGACTCTACAAAAAAGTCTCCCTGACGCTTGATCCATTCCCTGTTTAATCCTAGTAAGATAGTACGTGCAGATTCGGAAGCATCGGTGATGTCATGCATAGCAGAAGGTTCCAATGGATTACATCTATTGGAACGAGTCAGATCATCAAAATTAATAACATAAAATTGAGGTGATTTTGGATAAAGGTGTCTGTATGTAAGCCAGGCATTATAGGCTATTCGGGTAAGGTCATCAAATTTGAAATCATAGACAAACATGGTGAACTTTTTACAGATGTGCTGAGTCAGTACATGACGTATAATAAAATAGGATTTTCCAGAACCAGGAGTACCAGCAACTACCAATCCGCGAAAAGGATTGATGATGTTTATCCAACTGTTCCTGAGCTTATCCTTTAAATGGTATCGAGCTGGCAGGTTGATAGAATATTCATTTTCTAAGCGTCTTTCTTCTTGTGGAAAGGTCTCATTTTCGGTATTAAAAATATCCTTATCATTGAGTCTGTTTTTTATAATACGCGATAATAGTGTACCTCCCGAAAGCATCAGCAGAAAACCGCTGGAGGCAATGGTAATATAGGTTATTGCCGCTAGGGCTATTTCTATTTTCAGGTATAAGGAAAGATGACTTATAAAGTAAATTAGGGCACCGGTAATTATATAAATAAAAGCGGTTTTGTAATTTAGTTTTTCATTTTTTCGCCCTTTAGCACCAACTAAAGAAATTATCAGAAAACAAAGCGCAAAGAGTTTGGATTTGTAAAAATTACTGAACAATCCAGTATTATGAATATTGCTCATAATGGTATCACTGAATCCACTAACGAGGTGCCACTGACGAAAAGCTCCATAACAGTAATAATAAAAATGAATGCCTAAAATCGTAATACTGATTAGTCTTGTCATGTCCAAGATTTTTCTCAGTGCCTGTTCGTTTTCTCCCGTTTGCATTGCCATAATTTTTGGTGTGTTATTTGTCTAACTTAGAGAAGCAGACTACAAATCCAAATCTCTTTGAATTGTAATACTGAAGCAGTATAAAACTAGAAACAGGGTTCGAGTTCTGTTGGAGACTTTCTTTTCATTTATTTTGTCATTTCCAGATCTACACCTCTTTCTTTAAGTAGAAAAGGAATGGTGATGAGGTATTTTACAAAGGTACTATGTATTTAGATTATTATGATGGTCATAATATGTCCATCATAATAGGTATTATTTGTATTTCAGCAAAATATTATATTGAATATTGAAATTAAAATCTTATACGCACAGAGAAATGTCTTTTATGCACTGATTCCTAACAAGGCAATGGCTATATCTCTTGTTGTGTTTAGTATCAATGGTTTACTTAGTTTTATAATATATACAAAAAGGGAAACAAGGTCTGATAGTGTTCCCATCAATCTTTATCTTGTTTGATAGTAGCTATTGTATCATTTTTGTGAAGAGTTAAATTTTATGCTTGGTGCGATAGAATTTTTATTTAAGATTATACAATTTAGGATAATATTTTATTATTTGATGATAATATAATATTTCTAAGATCTTATGAAATATTCTTTTTTTGCTTAAAAATTAATATGAATAATCACATATTTAAAAGCACTTCAAATATGCCTTAGATAATCAAAGTTTGAAGTAGATATTGCAAAATAGATTTATTTCATCATTTTACTGTCTTTAAAAAAGTACTCATATTCTCAGTTTATTTTGAAACCTATATTAATGACTAAAACGCGGATTATTTCATGAAAATACAAACTTTAATGGTATTAATATTTCTTTACACATCGGGATATTCACAAGATATTTTTGAGTACGAGAAAAAAATAGCAGATATAGAAAAATACGATTCTACTGAAATTGAGATTCAACAGACAGACGAAAAAATAAAACTTTATGGAACTTTAATTTGTCCTAAAACAGCGTTTAATAAGGTAGTAGTTATCATACCTGGTTCAGGTAAAGATACTAGAAACAGTCATTATGTTTTAGCAGAGGAATTGTTAAAGAATAATATTGCTGTTTTTAGATATGACGAAAGAGGGGTTGGAAAATCTGAGGGTAAATATAATACAGTTTCTTATTGTATATCAGATAAGATAAATGATGTTTTTTTTGCAATGAATTGTATCAGAGAGATATCATCTTTAAAGGATAAAAAAATTGGTGTAATTGCGCATAGTGAAGGAGGTTTAGCAAGTATTGGGGCAATAGAAAAAGGAATGGATGTTGATTTTTTAATCCAATGGGCAACTCCTGTTGAGAAGCATGGTGCCTTTTTAAAATATCAATTGCAAATGGGAACGAATTTACAAGAGAAGAATCTTCAATTTTCTGATTTGGAAACAAAACTCAAGGTCATGGGTTTAATCCATGAAATCGTTAGGGAATATAAAAGTGACACTAATGAATTATTAAGAGAAAAAATCAAGATTTCATTAAGTGAAAAGGGGTATAAGAAAAAACAATTTGAGTGGTATATTTCTTTTCCTGCATCCCTGGATCTGTTAAAAAAGGATTACGAAGAAACTTATAAAAATCTTAAGATAGCTACATTTTATATAATTGGGAGTAACGATAAATCAGTTGATCCAATATCCAATATAAATCTTTTGAAAAGTTTTAACAATCAAAATATTGAAATAAAACTTTTTAATAATCTTAATCACTATTTGACTCAAGAGGAGATAAAAGGAATGAACTTTCATTTATATGAAATAGATAGTTTAGCTCTAGATCAAATCATAATTTGGATTAAAAAGGTTCAGTAATATAGTTATTGTAATGAAAAAACAAATAATCTACAGTCCTTTTAATGAGTTTATATTGAGAACTCCATTATTGACGATGAATGAAGTTGAAACTTTATCAGTTGAAACTTTAAAAGAGTTATTGCAAATTCCATTTATATCTGAAGCTATTTACATCGCATCGCATGAACTTCATAGCGAAATGATAAAATATCTTAATGGAGGCAAAATGGAGAATCCTAAAAGAATTGAAAATGCATTGCTAAAATACATTTCAAGGATGGGATACAGATGTACTCCCTTTGGATTATTTAGTGGCTGTTCTATTGGTTCAATTGGATTGACTAATAAAATAGAGGTCAATGAATATGTCTCTCATGTTAAAAAATCAAGGATAGATATGAATTATTTATGTTCTCTTATTCAGAATATAGAACTTGATTTGGAAATTAGAGAGAATCTCACTTATTATCCAAATACAAGCTTATACAAAATAGGTGCCGAATTAAGATATGTGGAATATACGTATATAAATTCTGAAAGAAAACATTTTACAATCTCAATAGATAATTCAGAGTACATAGATAGAATCATAGCGATAGCTAAAAATGGAGCTACAATTACTTCTCTGGCTCAATCAATTGTCGAAGATGACATCACACTAGAAGTTGGATTAGATTTTATTCATCAATTAATTGATAACCAGGTTTTGGTAAGTTCATTAAATCCAAGTGTTACAGGAATTGATTTTTTTGAAAAGATCACAGCTAATTTTTTCAATCACGCAGATGATGATTGGAGTGAGTGGGCAAAAAAGACTAGAGGTATTTTATTGCAAATCGACAATGGAGGCAACTCATCATTTCTTGATTTATACAAAGAGCTGAATAAGTTATTATTATTAAAAAACAAAAATGCAAATGAAAAATATTTAATACAAAAAGATTTATTGATAAGCTGTAAAGAAAATTCAATTCACCAAAGTATATTAAATTCTGTAAATGAGGGGCTTAAGGTTATTAATAAGCTGACTGATTTTCAAAGAAATGAAAATTTAGAGAATTTTAAAATGGCTTTTCATTCGAGATATGAAACTGAAGAAATCCCACTTAGTATAGCACTTGACACCGAAACAGGGATTGGATATGGAAATAGCATTAATAACAGTGGTGTTGTATCCCCTTTAATAGATGATTTATTTATTAATTATAGTAATCAATTACAAAGTGCAGAATATAAATGGAGTGTAATTGATGAAATTGTTTTTAATAAATATATCAGAGCGATTGAAGACAAAAAGATGCTTATTGAAATAACAGACGAAGATTTAAAAGATTTGAAAGAAGACTGGAGTGACTTACCAAGTACAATATCGGTAATGACTAGCATTTTTTCTATCGAAAATCCAGAAATGCCTTTAGTTTATTTGGATTTTGCCAGTGGTTCTTCTGCTTCAAGATTATTGGGAAGGTTCAGTTACTTAAGTGATACTTTCAAAGGGTATGTAGATAATATAATGGATTCTGAAAATAGAATAAATGAGAATATTGTTTTGGCTGAAATTGTTCATTTACCAGAATCAAGAACAGGAAATATAATTCACAGGTCTTCTGTAAGGGATTATGAAATACCATATTTAGCAAGTAGTACTTTGGATATAGAAAATCAAATATCGGTAAATGATCTATATGTATCAGTGAGGAATAGTAAGGTTATTTTGAAATCAAAGAAATTAAACAAGGAGGTGAAACCAATGCTGTCAAATGCTCATAATTATTCACATAATTCCTTACCTATTTATAATTTTTTGTGTGATATGCAAACACAGGATCAAAGAAAGGCAATTAATTTTAAATGGAGTACAACGATTAAAGATAAAGATTTTCTCCCAAGAGTTGTCTATAAGAATATTATTATCTCATTAGGGGAATGGAAAATACGAAAAGCAGACCTTACTAAAATGAGAACCATCGATTCAGTTAAAGATTACTTCAGATTAAAAAAAATACCAAATAAAGTACTATTAGCAGATGGTGATAACGAATTATTAATCAATTTGGAAAACGACTTATATATTGAAATGTTCATTTCGATAATTAAAAGAAGGGATTCAATAGTTTTAAAAGAATTTCTATTTGACACTAATAACTCTGCTGTTAAAAGAAATAACTATTCGTTTACGAATGAGCTAATTTTTTCCTTTTACAAAAACTAATAAGCGTGCAATATTTTGAAAAATAATATCACAAGAAATTTCATTTTAGGCAGTGAATGGATGTACTACAAGTTTTATTTAGGGGATAAGACCAGTGATACATTTTTGATAAACATCTTAAAACCTTTAATAGAGATTTTCATAGATCGAAATTACATTGACAAATGGTTCTTTATTCGTTATGCTGATCCTGAGCCCCATTTACGCGTGCGCTTTCACATTAAAAACACAAGATATATTACAGAAATTAATGAACTATTATATCATGAATTAAAGTTTCATATGGATACTAAAGCGATTCATAAAGTTCAAATTGACACTTATAAAAGAGAACTTGAACGGTATGGAACTTATACCATCGAAGAATCAGAATCACTTTTTTATTTGAACAGTGATTTTAGTTTGAAGCTTATTGAATATACTGAGGATACTAAAGAGAAATGGCTTCTGGGAATGAAATATATTGATGTCTTTTTAAATGATTGTGGATTTAATTTATCTGAAAAGAGAAGGTTATTTGAATCTCTAAAAAATGGTTTTTCATTAGAATTTGGAGCAAATAAATATACGAATAAACAATTAAATGAAAAGTATAGAGAATCTAGGGCTTTGATAATTTCAACTCTTGAAAATAGCGATGACTACTTTGACATAATTATGGCTCAACATACAGAATTAAGTAGAGATTTTATAAAAAGTATTGTCGATAAAGGAAATTCTGTTGATTCATCATTTAGTTTTAATAATACAATTGATAGTTTTATTCATATGCATTGCAATCGACTTTTTCAAACTAAACAAAGAATACATGAGTGGATTTTATACGATTTCTTGTTTAGGTATTATGATGGAAAATTAGCTAGGAATAAGTTTGATATAAACAAAAAAGCATAGGAGTAAGCCGAAAATCCTGACTTAGAGTAGGCAATTATTTTAATACATTTTATAATGAAAAAATTAAATTTAAACAAGAAAACTATTTCTGCGTTAAACCAAGCAGAAATGAAAAAAATTAATGGTGGTGGACCAGAGGGATTCTGTCTTGCAAGTTGTGCAAGAGGTTCTGCTAGAGGTAAAGATTGTTGCGATTCAGGAAGAATTGACATATCAGCAGGAACTGTTGGAGGTAACTGCTAATTTGTAGTTTTCGTTTAATATACAAATGGTTGTTAATGTAAAAGTTAACAACCATTTATACAAAGGAATAAAATGAAAAACATCGAGATTATTCTTTCCCAAATTGAAGAAGTGCTTTATAATAAAGCTGTAAAAATGCAAAATCCTGTCATTGAACAAGACTTGGGAGCTCTCTTGTTTTTTGCAACTTATTACAACTATTCTGGAGAAAATATTTATAAACAAAAATCACTTATATTATTAGATAAACTCTTCGAGGTTTTTTCTGATTTCGAATTGCCTACTGGTCTTTTGGAAGGTTTTGATGGAATTGGCTGGGTAATACATTATTTGAAAAAATGCAATATCATTGAAAGTGAAGAGCTTATTGACGATTTAGATTCTTACTTAATTCAGTCTATAAGATTAAATATTACCAATAATAATTATGATTTACTTTATGGAAGTATTGGAAAAATACAATATTTAATAAACTCAGATAGATGTAAAGAACTATTTGTAGTAGAGTTAGTAAATGGAATAGTTGAAAAACTATATGAGACAAAAGTTGAGATTAATGGCTTAATTTACTGGCATGAATTAGATAGTGAAAAAGTAAATCTAGGACTGGCTCATGGATTGCCAAGTATACTACTTTTTTTACTTCGCCTCAAAGAATTGGGGTATCAAAATCCCCTAATTATAAAAATGATTAATGGAATTTTAAGAAGCTTCAAAAAATTTAAGAATAAAGTGCCAAACATGTCATCTTATGGTGTATGCTATCCAATATCCAAAAAATTAAATTCGCATTCTAGATTAGCATGGTGTTACGGTGATTTAGGTATTGCATATGCTTTGATGTATACAAGTAAAGTGCTAAAAAGCAAAAAAGTCGAAGAGGAATCAAAGGAAATGATTAATCTAATTTTAAATAGAGGAATTAGCGATTCAGGATTAGTTCATTTTAATGACTATTCTTTTTTTGATACTGGCTTTTGTCATGGTATCTCAGGTATTTCTTATTTTCTCTACAAGTTTAATGAATTACTTCCGAGCCAGAGTATTGAAGATAGTTTAGTCTATTGGGAAATGGAATTACTAAAAAATATTGATACACAATTAAGCATTAACACTCCAATTTATTACCCTAAATTTCGTCAGGATTTAGATAAAACCTATACAATTGATAAGGAAAATCTTTTAAATGGAATCTGCGGTGTTGGATTAGTATTACTATCCTTAAAATATAAAAGAGCAGACTGGAGCGATATATTCTTGTTATATTAATACAGATGGAAATAAACTCATATAAAAGGATTAAAACAATTGGATAGTAATATGAATAATGAGATTAGCAACTTTTTGTATTTGACTAAGACCTATTTAGAGAATGCTAACATCTATATTGATGAAGATTATTTAGAGATAAATCTTTTGAGTAATTCTAATTTTCCTGGGATTGTTTCAATTATTCAAATTTTAGATTTGCTAAAAATTAGAAGCTCAATTTATGAGATTGAAAAAAATAAAATAGGACTAGACGAATTACCCGATACTTTTCTAACTATGGTTGTGGATTTGCAAAACAAAAATACATTGGTTATAGCAAAGAATAAATCAGATAGTATTGAAATTAGGTTCAGCAAAAGCGTAAGTAGAACTGTCAGTTATCAAGAGTTTTTTGATCATTGGTGCTCTTTGGTTATTTTGATTGATGATAAAGAATCTTACCTGCCATTTCTTTATAATAAGGTCGTTTTTAGTTTTAAAGCATTCATGTATTATTCATTTTTTATTTTTTTGGTTTATTTTTTCATAAAACTTAATCCTTCATTATATTGTTTTTATCATTTTATCCTCAGCCTTTTTGGTTTATTTATAAGTTATCTTATTTATTCAAGTGAAGTAGGATATAAATTTCACATCATAAATAAAATTTGTACACCATTTAAAAAAAGTAATTGCGAGGAAGTTGTAAATTCTAAAGGAGGAGTAATTTTTAAAAAAATTAAACTAAGTGATCTTAGTTTAGTCTACTTTTTCTCTTTGGCAATAACTACATGTATGATGAAATATTTCGATATTAACAGTAGTGGGCTGCTAACTATATTAAATATTTTAACAATACCTCTAATTTTTTATTCCTTGTTTTATCAATTAAGGGTGCTTAAAAAATGGTGTCCTTTATGCATGATAATTATTACAATATTATTAATTCAAATAGTTATAACGAATGGGGATGTATCAAATAGAGCATTACAATTTAATATTGAATCTATTTATACATTTCTAGTTATGTCTTTATTTTCATGCATCGGTTTTAACTATTACAAAAAACAAGTTTATTTAAGACAAGAGTTAAAAGACATCAAAATTAAGCACAATAAATTTAAACAAAATTTTAGTTTATTTCATTCGGCGTTAAGCAGTAGTAAAGTTTTAACCTTATTTGATTCTGAAATTGAAGAGATAGTCGTTGGTAACAAAGATTCTAAATTAAATATTACAATAGTAATAAATCCTTTATGTGATGAATGTGGAAAAACACATCTTATTTTAAATGAAATTATTCAAAAACATTACGATGAAATCACTTTAACAATACGGTTCTACCTTTTTTATGATGATGTAAATGATGTTGAATTCTTAATCTCTAATTATCTTCTCAACATTTACAAATTAAAAGGGGAGAACGTTTTTCTAGAAAAAATGAATGGTATGTTTGAATGTAATGATAAAGATAAATGGATTTCAGAAGAAACCAAAGATACCCTATTAGAGAAATCGGAAGGTTTTATAATTGAAAAAGAATGGTGTAATCAAAATGAAATTAATTTCACGCCTGCCATAGTCATTAACAATCATTTATTCCCGTCAGATTTATATGAAATCGCAGATTTGGATTTCTTTATTGAAGATTTAATTGATTTAAATCAAACGCAGTGATATTAATAATTCTCAAAACCGTACTCAAAAAAAATAATAAATGACTGATTTTCCGTTTTACAAGCAAGTTGATATAAAAGATTGTGGGCCAACTTGTTTAAAAATAATTTCTAAGTTCTGCGGAAAAAATATAGATATACAATTACTAAGGGATAAAGCTGAAACTACTCGAGTTGGGAGCAATTTATTAAAATTAAGCGATGCTGCCGAAAATATTGGCTTTAGAACTTTAGGAGTAAAACTTTCCATTATATCAATGCAAGAAATTAGTTTGCCTTGTATTCTGCATTGGAATAAAAATCACTATGTTGTGCTTTATAAAATTAAGAGAGGGGTTTATTATATTTCTGATCCAGCCTTTGGATTGATAGAATATAACCAGAAAGATTTTATTAAGTTTTGGATAGGTAATAATGCTGATGATTCTACTCAGGAAGGGATTGCATTATTATTAGAAGCCACTCCGAGATTCTTTCAATCAGAATTTGATAAAGAAGATAAAAAGGGTTTAGGATTTGGACTATTATCGCAATATGTCTTGCGATATAAATCATTCCTAATCCAGTTAAGTATAAGTTTATTAGCTAGTAGTTTATTACAGCTAATTTTTCCATTTCTTACCCAGAGTATTGTCGATGTAGGGATACAAAATCAAAACATTCATTTTATTTATTTAATTCTGTTTGCGCAATTATTTCTTTTTGCAGGAAGAAC
>NZ_NCWQ01000026.1:0-92992 GCF_002156885.1 Flavobacterium sp. AJR
TCTATCAAATTAGTAGAATTTAAACTAAAATAAATATAAAGTATTTCATTTTTTGAATAAGAGTAAGTCATTTGTCGATCTAGATGACATATCGTTGATAAAAATTCTTCAATCTCTAATTCACACAAATTTTTAAAAAGATAGGTTTTCAATTTTAGAGTTGAAATCTTATAAAGACCAATTCAAATAATAGTAATCCAAAATAAATAAAAATGAAAAGACGAATGCAATGCAGATAAAAAAAAACCATTTCTGTTGCAGCAGAAATGGTGAAGCTTAAAGAAATTGTACATCTCTATAAGGAAGCGAGAATGGATTAAATCCCTTTTCGGCTCGCCTTATTTATTAAACTAAAACAAAGTAATGAAAAAAAAATTAAATAGATATGCATGGCTATGCATTTTGTTGATTTCCATAGGGGTTAGAGCACAAGAAACCAAGCCATTAATTCAATCCAAACTAGAAGGAAAAGTAATCGATGCTATTACAAAGGAGCCTATTATTGGTGCTTCGGTAAATATTAAAGGTACTACACACGGAGTTATAACAGATACTGAAGGACAATTTCATTTCCAGACTGGACAAAAACTTCCTTATACTCTAATGGTAAGCTATATGGGATATAAAAAAACGGAAATTGTAGCTAATGGAAATTCAATAACTATTAATCTAACTGAAGAACAGAATGTATTATCAGAGGTTGTAGTTACTGCACTGGGTATTACAAAGGAAAAGAAATCTTTAGGATATACCACTCAATCACTTAAAGGTAAGGAGTTGGCAGAAACAAAAGAAACCAATTTCCTGAATAGTCTTACTGGTAAATTAGCAGGAGTACGTATTACAAATTCGCAAGGAGACATGGGATCTTCACGTATCATTATTCGTGGTGAAACCTCTATATCTGGAAATAACCAGCCTCTATTTGTAGTAGATGGAATTCCGGTAGATAACTCACAGTTAAACGCTGGTGGAGCTACTCGTGATTTTAAAAATGCTATTGCCGATTTAAATCCGCAAGATATTGAATCATTAAGTGTACTAAAAGGGCCTAATGCCGCAGCTCTTTACGGATCGCGTGCTGCACATGGTGTTGTTCTTATAACTACAAAATCAGGAAAAGGACAAAAAGGATTGGGCGTAAGCTTCAGTTCGGGTATAACTATCTCTCAAGTTGCTACTTTACCTAAATTTCAGAATTCATTTGGACAAGGATCCAATGGGAAATTTAGTTATGTAGATGGTAAAGGTGGTGGAATTAATGATGGTGTTGATGAAAGTTGGGGACCTAAACTAGATGGTCGTCTTATTCCTCAGTTTTATTCAAATGGAGAAGCAGTGCCTTTTGTGGCTAATCCTGATAATGTAAAAGACTTTTTTAATACTGGTCTTACTTATGATAACAGTATTTCGGTAGCCAAATCTGATGAGAAATCCGATTTTCGATTAGGAGTAAATAATCAAAAACAATTAGGAACTGTGCCTAATAGTGAAATAAACAAAACAAACTTTACGGTTAATACTAATTATCAAATATCTAAAAATATAAAAGTAGGAGTAACGGCAAACTATATTGTTACCGATGCTCCAGCACTACCAGGTGGCCCATTTGGTAACCGTGCTGCTGGTGTAATGCTACAGTTTCTTTGGTTCGGACGTCAGGTAGATATCAATGAGCTTAGAAATAATAGAGATGTAAACTGGAACAACAGCTATTATAGCAATCCGTATTGGAATGCTTATTATAATACTACCAGCCAGCAGCGTAACCGCTTGATAGGAGATATTCACTTAGATGCAAAAATTGCCGATGGGCTTAATTTTAAATTCCGTACTGGAGTTGACTATTATAACGATCGCAGAAAATACGAGATTAAATATGGCACAAATGGAACTCCTTTTGGTTCGTATGCAGAAGATGCTTATACGGTAAACGAAAGAAACACTGAGGGTATCTTGCAATATACCAAAAAACTAAGCCAGGATTTTAGTTTAGATGCTCTTGCCGGATTTAATATCCGTAACCACAGCGATGCTAACAATTATCAAAAAGCACCTCGTCTGGCTGTACCTGATTTATACACATTGACAAACTCTCGAGATCCGTTAACTTCATCAAACACATTCTCAGAATTAAAAGTATATAGTGTATATGCATCAGCACAATTTGGTTATAAAAATTATGCTTTCTTAAACGTAACTGCGCGTAATGACTGGTCATCGACATTACCAAGCAGTAACCGTTCTTATTTCTATCCTTCTATTAATGGTAGTTTTGTAGTATCTGATGCTTTTAATCTAAAAAGCAATACACTCGACTTCTTAAAACTACGTGGTGGTTGGTCTGAAGTAGGTAATGATGCAGATCCGTATCAATTGGCTACAGTTTACACTTTCAAATCAGCATTCGACGGAAATCCAATTCAAACCTCTTCTCAAAAGAAACTTAATGAGAACTTAAAACCAGAAACAACTCGCTCTACAGAGATTGGTCTTGAATCTTCTTTCTGGAAAAACAGATTGCATCTTGATGTTGCTTATTATAACACCAATAGTTTTGACCAGATTCTGGAGATAAAAACAACTACTGCAAGCGGTTATAATTCGCAATTAATTAATGCAGGTAAAATAAACAATCATGGTATAGAAATTCAATTGGATGGAAATCCTATTCAAACTAAAGATTTTAAGTGGAATGTAGGCGTAAATTATTCAAAGAATATAAGCAAGGTAGATGTTCTTGACTATGAAGGAAACATTCAAAACTACACAATTGGTTCTTCTGGAGGTGTTGATGTATTAGCATCGGTAGGGCAAGCCTATGGCGCACTTTACGGTACAGCTTATCAGCGTGACGCAAACGGAAATATTGTAGTAGGGGCTAATGGATTACCAAAAGCTGATCCGCAAAAGAAAGTATTAGGACATTATACTCCTGATTATTTAGGTGGTATTACAAATACATTAACTTACAAGAATCTTGAATTTTCATTCCTTGTTGATGCTAGTGTAGGTGGGGAGCTTTTTTCGGGAACTAACAGAACTGGTAATTATACTGGTGTGCTAGCTCAAACTCTCCCTGGTCGTGATGCTGCAAATGGTGGATTAAATTACTACTATGCAGGTAATAACAAAACCTTATTAACAGGTGCAGCACCAAATGGAGCAACTGTATATGATGATGGAGTTATCTTTAACGGTGTATATGCAGATGGAACTCCCAATACTCAGGTAATTAGTGCACAAGAGTATTACAAAGCATCATATAATATCAGCGAAGCTTATGTTTATAGTTCAACTTTTGTAAAATTAAGAGAAGTAAGACTTACTTACAATGTCAACAAAAATTTAATTAAGAAGTTTGGATTACAAGGAGCTAGTATTACTGCAACAGGGCGTAATCTGTTTTTTATCTACAAAGACGTGCCCAATATCGATCCAGAATCGGCTTTTAATACAGGAAACGGACAAGGATTGGAGAGTTTAGCCTTACCAACTACCAGAAGTTTTAGCCTTAATGTTAATCTTAAATTTTAAAAACACGAAATCATGCTAAAAAAACTATCATATATAACACTATTTGCATTTTCCCTGTTTTCATGCAGTGACAGCTTGGACGAAATTAATAAAAATCCAAATGCAACAGAAACTCCATTGGCGCCTTACTTATTAACAGGATCATTAAAACAAGGTGCTGATTTATATTGGGGGTCAATAAATAATTTTGACTCGTCTTTATTATTTGTTCAGCATTGGGCTAAAATCCAGTATACAGAACCAGACAGATATGATGTA
This sequence comes from Flavobacterium sp. AJR, assembly GCF_002156885.1. Taxonomy (NCBI): domain Bacteria; kingdom Pseudomonadati; phylum Bacteroidota; class Flavobacteriia; order Flavobacteriales; family Flavobacteriaceae; genus Flavobacterium; species Flavobacterium sp. AJR. The sequence goes on from NZ_NCWQ01000026.1 coordinate 3,796, forward strand.
TCTAATACTTCTTTCACTTCTTTATGGGATACGGGATACGCAACCTTAATTACAGATTTAAATACGATTCTGAATTTCCCAAACCAACAAGCAAATTCAAATTATAAAGGGATTGCACTAACACTGCGTTCATGGACGTTTTTATTGTTGACAGATGCTTATGGAAGCATTCCTTATAAAGAAGCTGGTCTAAAAGTAACACCTGCATATAATACTCAAAAGGAAGTATATACAGGATTACTAGAAGATTTAAAACAAGCTCAGTCCTTGCTAAATCCAACAAATGGAACTGTAATTGGTGATTTGGCTTATAAAGGTGATATTACTAAATGGAAAAAACTGGTAAATTCGCTTCGTTTGCGTATTGCGTTAAGAATTTCTGATAAAGAACCTGCTTTAGCTAAACAAACTGCGATTGAGGCAACAACTGATGCAGCGGGATTAATTAGCAACAATAGTGAAATCTTTAAGTTTACTTACACGAGTTCGCCTCAGCAAAATCCAGCTTCGGCTTGGTTCGAAACTAGAGATGATTATCGTATTTCAAAGACATTAGTTGATAAGTTAAATGCATTATCAGATCCTCGTTTGCCTGTTTATGCTCAACTACCATCAGATGCAAGCGTAGGCAAATATGTGGGAGGTGCCAATGGATTATCTAACAGTGATGCTAATAGTCAGGGTTTTGCTAAAACGTCAAAACCAGGTACGTATTTCTTAACCTCGGCATCACCAGCAGTAATTGTTTCTTACTCCGAAGTATTATTTAATCTTGCTGAAGCTGTAGCACGTGGCTATATTCCTGGAAATGCAGAGCAATTTTATAAAAATGCAATTACGGCATCGTTCAATCAATTTGGTATTACCGATGCAACAATAATTTCCAATTATCTTAACCAGTCAACGGTTAAATATGATGCAACAAATTATGCAAAATCGATAGGTACTCAAAAATGGATTGCATTTTATGGGCAGGGTCTTGATGCTTTTGTAGAGTGGAGGAGACTTGACTATCCAGTTTTAACAGCTGGTCCAGCTACAGTTTTGGACGGACAGATACCTTCGCGCTTTTTTTATCCAGGTACAGAACAGTCGTTAAACGGAAATAGTTATAAAGCCGCAGTAATTGCTCAAGGAAAAGACTTGCTTACTACAAAACTATGGTTTGATGTGAAGTAAACAGAATTCCGAAAGAGATATTCAACTTTAAAAACATAAAAAGCTAAATCGAAGGATTTAGCTTTTTTTATGTCTAATAAATGCGACACATTGAAGCCTTATTTCCCAATGATATAAGATTAAATTAAAAAACGCCTCAGTAACTACTTGATATTTTGCTAACTAACTGTTTATTTAATAAATTTTAACATATTGTGTATTCTATAATTTATTATTTTTGCAGAGTAGATTAGAGCAGTGATTCTATTTTGTTAAACGACTATCTTTAAATGCATTTAAAATTTGCTTTTATGAAAATACTTTATTTAATTTTATTTCTTAATATCGGATTTTTTTCTACCTCCAATAATAACAATTTAACGACTACATCTGGTACTGAAGTCGAAAGATTTAATAGTCAGTTAAGTGATCTTAAATGCATGATAGATGGAAATCCTAAATTTAATCCTAAGGTTGCCTTTTTTATCGATATGAAGATTAAATCAGGCATGAACCGCTTTTTTGTGTATGATTTAGAGAATAATAAAATCATAGATAAAGGATTAGTAGCTCATGGATCAGGGTCAGAAACAGGGATTAATGGAGATTTAAAATTTAGTAACATGCCAAATTCTAAATCTACTTCTTTAGGAAAATATATAATAGGTAAGGACTACAAAGGAATGTTTGGAAAATCTTATAAATTATTTGGTTTAGAGGAAAGCAATAATAATGCCTATAAAAGAGCTATAGTATTACATTCCTATTCTGCTGTTCCTTATGAAGAGCAAGATTATTACATTAGTCACAGCCAAGGATGCCCTATGGTAAATGAAGTGTTTTTTAAGAGAATAGAAAAAATAATAGACAGTTCTAAATCGAGTATTGTTTTAGATATTTATTATTAAACAAAATACTGATACAGTTACAATAAGTCTTAATTTATTAGAAATCAACTGGATTAAAAATTCCGCATTATATTTTTATTTATAAGGTAGTTACTTCTTTTACTTTCAGTAAGCAATGGGATAACACTTAATAAAGCTTAATTTTGCAGCTTTTATAAATTGAAATTTGCAAGATGATTGTATCTTATTTTAAGAAATTACAAAATTCCCCAAAAGGATTTAGACTAGCCAATACCGTATTTTTCTTTGTATCAGGATTCGGATATTCATCTTGGGCGTCTCGTATCCCAAATATAAAAGCACAATTAGGTTTGAGCGAAGCAGAGTTTGGAGCTGTTTTATTTGCATTTCCGATAGGCTTAATGTTTACAATGCCATTTACAGGAAAGTTATTAAATAAATACAGTAGTAGGTATTGTATGCTTCTTGGGGCAGTTTTGTTTAATATTGTTTTGGCATTACCAGGTTTTAGTGCTTTTGTTTGGCAGTTGGTAATTATCCTATTGATATTTGGAGCTTCGCGAAATATTCTCAATTTATCTATGAATGCACAAGCTCTTGAGGTTCAGAAACTGTATCCAAAATCGATTATGACACGATTTCATGCTGTGTGGAGTTTGGCAGGATTTGCTGGAGCAGGTTTAGGATATGTTATGGTGGCACAAAATATAGCACCATCGTATCATTTACTAGGAATAAGTGTTGCTATGATGGCGATTACAGCCTGTTTTTACCCAATGAGTATTCATACAGAACCAATTCCAGATAAAAAGAAATTCTTTTCGATGCCAGATAAAAATTTGATAAAGTTTGCTTTAATCTGTTTTGTTTCGATGGCATGCGAAAATACGATGTATGACTGGAGCGGAATATATTTCCAGAATGTATTACACGCTTCGTCAAAACTTATTACGGCAGCATTTGTGTTTTTTATGACAGCTGTTACTTTAGGTCGTTTTTTTGGAGATTATGCGGTACAAAAACTAGGTGTAAAACGCATCTTGTTTTACAGCGGAATTTTTATCACAATAGGATTTTTAATTTGCTTTTTATTCCCTTTTATTTACCCAACAATATTTGGCTATCTCTTAATTGGGATTGGAGTTTCTTGTGTTGTTCCGTTGGTTTTTAGTATTGCCGGACAATCAAAAACCTTGAGTAATGGCTCAGCATTAACCTCTATTTCGACTATTGGATATCTTGGTTTTTTAATAGTGCCACCAATGGTTGGTTTTATATCCGAATTTCTAAACATGAAATGGGCCTTCTTGATTATGGCTTGTCTAGGCGGACTTATGATTTTTATGGTGAATAAGATAGGGGAGGAAGAGTAGGTTTTTTTAAGGGACAAAGAGACAAAGGCTCTGAGGTTCTAAGTGAGAAAGGTTTTTTTGAAGCATCAGAGGTACAAAGAATCTAAGCTATTAAACTACAATATCTTTGAATGCTAACTAACGATTTCAGATTTCGTGTGAATAAATAAAAAAAACATCTATTTTAAGAGGGGCACACATCTGAAATCAAAAATCGTTAGTCAAAAATCTTAAATCATTTCTTTAGCGCTTTAACAAGTTCGATGATTCCGTATATAATTAAGTGTAGTATTAGAAATGCTAAACCATAAAATAAGACAGATAAGGAACCTCCATATTTAAAATTTTCTTGATCCGAAAAAATACAAATCATGAAAAGGGTATAGGCTGAAAAGACTATTAAATTTATCTTGAAGCTTTTCTTTTTGGTTAAGAAGAATCCTAAACTAAAATAAAGAAACACAACAATATAGCTTAAATACAAAAATGAGAATTCGGAGTCAGTTGGAAACATTCAAAATGTATTTATCAATGTTGAATTTTCAGGTTATGCTTATTCTTTATATTTGGTTATATCAAAATTATACATGAAGTCATTTAATTGACCATTAGAACTTTCAAGACCAACAATATCCATAAGTTCTTCAAAATAATGGCATATTCTTTCTCGATTTTCAGTGTCAATTTCAAGATAAATTTCAGAGAATCTTTGAAGACCTTTTTTTATGGCATTTTGATAATCCTCATCAGTTACATTTTTTGATTCTGCAATTTGTTTAAAATCATCTGTTGCCAAATTAATTTTGTCAGTTAAAATAGGTTTCAATTTTTCATCGCCTATTCCTGGATAAAAAATTGTCATATCTTCTATAAACTTTTCTTTGTTTTTAAATTTTTCAAACTTACTCATTGCGTCAGTGGGCGTTTTAATTTGACTTTGTCCACAGGATGAAAATATAAGAGTTACAAATACTAAAAAGATATTTCTTATTTCTTTCTTCATTACTACTTCTTAACCATTACAAACTTCTCCGAAGCTAATTTTCCTTGTAGTTTCCCTGAAATTTCTGCTGTTAAAGTATTGTTTGCGTCTTTAGTATAGCTAATTTTTTGTGGATAATCGTGTTTTGGATTTTCGAAAACCAATTCTTTCTCGGTCGAAGTAGTTAATTCAAATGCAACTGCTTGATCATTATTTTGTCCTTTTACAGTAGCGTTATAAGTTAAGTCTTCGCCTTTTTGTTGTAGTTTAATCGATTCAAAATGAATGGTATCTTTTCCTTTTATAAAATATGAACTTCCTTGAAAAGTACTATCGTTTACTTTGCTCCATGTTTCAGTTAAGGTTCCTTGAGGAGAAACGTTTTCCCATTTTCCGATAAGCCAATCGGCAGTTTTTATTTTATCTTTTTCTGGAGTTTCAGCATTTTTACAAGAAACAACAGCCAATAAAAGTAGTATGAAAGTAATTTTTTGAGTCATTATGTATTTATGTTTGATGTTATTTGGAAGTACTAAAGTATGAAAAAAAAGTTAGCCACAAATTTCACTAATTTATTTTGAAACTTGTCACAGATTTAAAGGATTAAAAAGAATTATTGTTTCACGCAGATTTTGCAGATTAAGGCAAATTTAATTTTGATTTAAAATTATATAAATCTGTGAGTATCTGCTTAAATCTGTAGAATCTGCGTGAAAAAAATCGTGGCGGAAAAACTAAACGTTTTCTTGTAAAATAGCGTAAACTAACTCTTTTGTAGGTTTTTGATCTTTTAGTTTTTCTCTAACTACATCAAAAGTTACTTTAAAATCACAACCTAATTTATAATCGCCACAACCATAAGCGGTTTTCCCTTTCATAATTGTTCCTTTTTTACATTTAGGGCATATTAATGAGTCAGGTGTAGCTGCTGAAGCTGCTTTTGGTGTTGCTTTCTTAGGTTCTAGTTTTAGTTTGTAATTTTCTTCAAAACGAATTAAACCTTCTACTGTACCAGCATCGGTTTTAAAGCCTTTTATATTTACAGTTGATCCTTTTTGGACTAATCTTAAATATTGGTTCTCGGATATTTTCTTGTCAGCAAAAGTATAAGGCAATACAAAATCGCAGCCCGCTTTATAATTACCACAACCGTAAGCAGATTTCCCTTTTATAAGCGTTGCTTTTTGGCATTTAGGGCAGGTTTCTGCTAAGATTCCTGCAGCTTTCTTTTTCTCGACTGTCGCTACTTGTTTTTGAATACTTTGTGCATGCGAAATATTGGCGTGTCTGGTTTCGCTTCGTACTTCATATACCAAGGCTTCAACCATGCGTTTCATATTGATAATAAAAGCACCAGCGGTAAAAGTTCCTTTTTCAATATCTTTCAACTGCTTCTCCCAAGAACCGGTAAGTTCAGCCGATTTTATTAATTCATTCTGAATCGTATCAATAAGCTGAATTCCTGTTGGTGTTGGTAAAACCTGTTTTTTGTTTCGAACAATGTATTGACGTTTAAACAGCGTTTCGATAATATTAGCTCGGGTAGATGGACGTCCGATACCGTTTTCTTTCATTAATTCGCGTAAATCTTCATCATCAACCTGTTTTCCTGCGGTTTCCATGGCACGTAATAATGTTGCCTCAGTAAACTGATTGGGTGGTTTGGTTTCTTTTTCTAAAAACGAAGGTTCATGCGGTCCTTTTTCTCCCACAACAAAACTGGGTAATAAGTCGGCTTCCTTTTCTTTTGCGTTAGGATCTTCAAAAACAACACGGAATCCTTTTTTTAAGATTTCTTTCCCTGTGGTTTTAAAGTGCACTTCGGCTGCTTTTCCTATTACTGTTGTATTGGCTACCAAACAATCATCATAAAATACGGCAATAAATCGTCTTGTAATAATATCATAGACTTGCTGCTGATTGTATTGCAAATTAGATTGTACGCCAGTTGGGATAATAGCGTGGTGATCCGTTACTTTTTTATCGTTGAAAACCTTAGGCGATTTTTTAATCTTTTTTTCTAAAAGTGGTTGGGTCAATGCAGCATAATTGCTTAAATTTTGCAGAATACCAGGTACTTTTGGATAGATATCATTTGGTAAAAATGTAGTATCAACTCTGGGATACGTAACTACTTTTTGTTCGTACAAAGTTTGCACAATCTTAAGCGTTTCATCTGCCGAGAATCCAAATTTGGTATTGCAATATACTTGTAAACCTGTTAAGTCAAATAGTTTAGGCGCAAATTCGTTTCCGTTCTTTTTTTCAACCGAAACAATTTCAAACTCACTTTCTTTGACTTTATTGGCTAAGAGTTCCCCATCTTCTTTTTTTAAGAAACGCCCTTCTTCATAGCTAAAAAGTGTTTCTCTATATAAAGTTTGTAGTTCCCAATAGGGTTGAGGTTTAAAATTCTCGATTTCTTTCCAGCGATCTACAACCATTGCCAGTGTTGGCGTTTGTACCCGACCAATAGACAATACTTGTTTGTACCCACCATGTTTTACGGTGTACAAACGAGTGGCATTCATACCCAATAACCAGTCGCCAATAGCTCTGGAAAATCCGGCGTAAAATAAATTATCGTAGTTGGCAGATGGTTTTAAGTTTTCAAAACCTTCTTTTATGGCTTCGGTTGTTAAGGACGATATCCATAAGCGTTGTACTTCGCCTTTATAGTTGGCTTCATTCATCACCCAACGCTGAATGAGTTCTCCTTCTTGTCCAGCATCCCCGCAGTTTATAACTACTTTGGCTTTGTCAAATAAACTTTTTACAATCTTAAATTGTTTCTGGATTCCTGAATTTTCCACCACTTTGGTTTCAAATTTCTCGGGAAGCATAGGCAGGTTGTTCAAATCCCAGCTTTTCCAGTGTGGTTTGTAATCGTTAGGTTCTTTTAAGGTACATAAATGCCCAAAAGTGTAAGTTACGGCATATCCGTTGCCTTCATAATACCCATCGTGTTTGGTATTGGCTCCTAAAACGGATGCGATTTCGCGTGCTACACTTGGTTTTTCAGCAATACATACCTTCATTTTTCTCCTTCTTATTTGAGGGCAAAATTAACGATTTTTTATAAGAAAGGGGCAAAGGTTCTTAGGAACAAAGGCACAAAGGTTCTTTTTAAATATCGTAGAGGCGCAATTTTTTTGTTTCATGCAGATTGTTAAAAGATTAGAGCAGATTTACTCTGTGAAGACATGGATTAATTACGGATTTTTATCTAAACATCATTAAATCCGTTTTTATCCGCGTTTTCGTGAAAGCGAATCTGTTTAATCCGCGTTCCATTTTATGCGTAACAATTTGTAAATAGGCGTCGGACTTCGAAAAGCATTTATTGCACAAAAAAATATTAAGCATTTTTCTTTTCTGCCATTACGAGGTAGTATCCCCATTTACCATTTTCATAGGCTTTCTTTTGGGCAATACCAGTCTTATAATGCACCTTTGAAAATTGACTTACTTTTTTGAATAAATTATATATTTTGGATGCTACCATACCAGCCAATGATAGCGAATATAGTCTTTCGACAGATTTTTTAACATCTTTTGTTACGTCGTTTATTTGAGGAGTTTCAAAGTTATGATCCTGTGCAAGTTTGGTTAATTCTTCGAGAGATAATATATCCGAAATTGCCCAGCCATTAAGCATTATTTGCATATCAATTTCTTGGTCGATATCATATGAATACGGTTTAAATGTATCGGCAAACAAGATTTTTCCGCCTGGTTTTAAGATTCGTTGCATTTCTTTAAAGAAAAGTTGTTTGTCAAAAGAAGAGCCAAAACTTTCCATTGCCCATATTTTATCAAAGGATTGATCTGCAAAACCAGTTTCAAGGTAATTTAGCTGATAAAAAGACACTAGTTGGTCAACAGAATTTTCTATTGCCAGTTTTTTTGCCGTAGCAACTTGTTTTGCGCTTAATGTTACACCAGTAACTTGGCATCCTACTTTTTTTGAAAGATATATGGCTGATCCGCCAATGCCACAACCACAATCTAATACGGAATCTGATGGTTTGATTTCGCCAAATTTCATGAGTAAAAAGTTGGTATTGATTATCGATTCATGAAGTGTTTTGGTCGATTTGTCCCATATGCCGTAATGAAGTCCCATTGATTTTTCTAGTTCCCAATGCAATTTATAGTGAACTTCTGTTTGGTCGTAATAATTTTCGATGTCTTTACTGGTAAATGTTTTCATTATTTAGTGGGGTATTAATTACTGAATAAATTGAACTGAAGTTTACGCTAATAAGTGTGGTATTACTCTGTATAAGAAGAATGCATTATTCTATCAAATATAGAAATTAATAACGAAAATATTGATGGGAATGGATGGTTTTTATGTCTTTGTTTTGTTTTAACTTATTTGTTTGTAGGTGTTTAGTTTTTGTGTTGCTGGAAAGTAGAGTGGTTTTTTATTCAAACTTCTTGTAGTTTTTATTCCAATAGTTCTCTATATAATCCCATTTGTCGCTGTAATAACCAGGTTTTCTTTTTTCAGAGTATATTCTTTTTCTCGAATCTCCTTTTGTTTTATAAATGAATATGCCATTTTCTTTTTCTTCTTCACATCCAATTCCTTCAATTTCTCCTATCTTGATTACTTTAAAGTTTTCAATCTTAAATAATTCACTTCCCCAGTTTATATCAGCACATCCGCTTCGATGGTAAGAATACCAATATTTTGTGTTCTTGATTTTAGTTGGATTTGGATAATTAGAAAAGTCTTCGACAGCTTTAAAAATTTTATTGTTTTTGTCATAAAAAATCAACTCACTAACTCCACCAACATTAGTAATCTGGTCAAGTCTTATGTCTAGAATGCCATTATTATCAAAATCTTCAAAGTTAAAACCATTTGTAGCATAAGTATCATGCACATAAATGGTATCCTTTTTACTATTTAATATAGAAAGGTTCATTTGTTTATCGTCTCTAGGGTCATTTTGGATAACAATAAACTTTTGCAAACCAATTTTTAGTGTATCAATTAGTACCGGATATGTTTCATGCGTAGAATCTAGTTTTCTTTCAGCTACATTTTTTATCGGTTTACTATCTAATTTTTGAAAGGCCTTAGCGGCTTGCTTATTTTGATTTTGATGGCAAGATGCTAATATGAATAAAATAAGGAAGCTATATATCTTTATCATTTCTAGATTATAATGGTTTGTTATGCTTTAATTTTTTCAAGCTGTTCAATGTCTAATACGTCACTCAATTTATTTAGGCTTGATTTATAAAATCTTCTGAAAGCTAATTCAATAAAAAAATATCGAATCATAACTACTTGAAGAATAGCGACGACAACAAAAATGATTGTAAATTTTTCTTCACTAAATATAATTTGAGAAATTATACCTAAAAAAGGAAAGCATAAAAATATACTTAATATAATTCGGAAGGCTTTATTTATTTCTACATGTACTTGTCCGTTTTGGTTCTTAATTTCTCCAGTTAAAACACAAAAAGCACCTTTTCCAATTTCTGATGAGATTATTCTAAATGTATTATTTTTAACGATTCCTCGAAATGATTTATCGGTTATTTTTGAAGTCAAGCTTTCAGAAAATTCTGTTCTTCGTTGTAAACGATCAAGGGCATTAGTTTCTTCTCCAATTATTTTGAAAGTGTAATCGCTTGTTGGAAATAGTTTCATTTTTTTATTTATAATTGAGTTTAGCATTGTGATGTTTTCGCGAAGGCGAGAAGCTTTAAGGTCTTTAAAAATTGTTTTATTCTGTCTTGATGTTTTGGTATGTTCTGCCGACAATATTGCAAAAAATATTCTGATGAAAATCGAAGACCTAGCCCTGATGGGAACGGCATCCTTTTTCTGGCTTCTTTAGCCAGGAAAAGATACAGTGGACGACAGGAAATAGCTCCTTAAGGTTTTAAAAGTGAGAACGTTTTAAGTTAACAATCGGTTTCTAAAATTACTCTTTTTTTCTTCTATCTGTTAGATATTTTCGAACCGGAATATCATATAAAACCATTGTAAGATAGGCGATACCCACCAGAAGAATTGTTCCTATGATTATAATAAAAGTCAGTTGGCTTGTATCTGGTTTGTATTTTGTGTAATAGCTAGCAAACATCCACATTACGGCATAATGCGTCATGTATAAAGGATATGATATTTTCCCGAAGAAGATACATAGTTTTTTGAATACTGGTGCCAGCGTTGCTCCTGCTCCTAATACGATTAATAAAGGGAAATAGAGTAATACAACGATAGGTTCTGTAAGCCAATTCCAGCTTGAAAACGGTACTATAAAGGCTAGAAGTAGTAATACGGATAAACCTATGAATCCTAGTTTTGATTTAATAATCCAATTAGAACGATAAATAAGCATTCCTGCCAAAAAGGAATACGAAATACGAGCACAGCCATCCCAAAAGTTTTCTCCGCTCCATCCGCCCATTAGCGAACCTCCTGCACGGTGACTGACAAAACAGATTCCTGCTGCGGCAAAAATGGTTAGTAAAAACAGGGAACGACGGCTTAATTTATAAAGGAAAAGAGCATATAGAATATTGGCTACATATTCCCAAAATAGAGACCATCCTGGTGCATTTAAACCGAATAGATTAAAATAACGATCTGCCATTACGGGGAAAGGAATAAGGAAAATGGAAGCCAGAAATATGAGAATCAGCTTGCCTGTTTCGTAGGTTCCAGATTGACTGCCAAAAGGGTCGAAAAGGAAAGCCAAGAATCCTAACACTGAACCAAAAATAACCAAAGGATGTAACCTGATAAGTCTTAATGTGAAAAAATCGGTAATTTTCATTTTATCAATTCGGTCATGATACGCATAAGCAATAACAAACCCAGAGAGACAAAAGAAAAAATCGACGGCTAGAAATCCGTGGGCGATGAAGTTTTCGTTGGGAGGATAAACTATTTCCATAAAATGGAAAATTACTATTGCCACTGCGGCTATTCCTCTTAATCCATCAAGGATTTCAAAATGTTGTTTTGGTTTTAAAACGTTGGTTTCTGGTTTTGTCATGGTTAATAGTGTGGTATTTTAATAATGTGGTTTATTATTTTATATGTGGCGTGTATAATTTTTACGGGTCAAATTTAATGTTTTTTCTTACGGTTAAGTGATTGCTTATAGTTTATTACCAAGAGGTAAGGAACTTGGTTTTTATGTGTTAAAGGACTCTAATTTATTAAGTACCGCCACAGAATAAAGGGTATTGTTCCTTTTGTTTCTTTGATTTTATCTTATTTTGGTCATAGCCCACGGTTTCAATCGTGCGGTACGAATTGTGAAAATGCATTGCGCTCCAACGGTTGAAACCGTTGGCAATGTTTATAAAATGTTATTTGTGTTTGCAATCTGTGTTTTTGGTTTGATTTGCATTGTTTGTTCAATATTGTTTAAGTTTCCTCATATCAAAAAGGCAAGATTGTGTATGGTTCTATTAAAGAGCGTAAGGAAATTTCTTTCGAAATTTCCTTACGCTCTTAGTTTTTTGGTTGGTTTTTAATTTTTAGGCTAGCGCCAATTAGGAAATATACAAAAGCTTTTATTCTGAAAAGCTTTCTCGAAAATGAAAATATCATAATAAAGATTGATGCTGTATTATACTTTAAAAACATCAAGTTTTTTGATCCAGAAAATTCCTGATTCTAGAAACGTAAGTTTTGTTTTAATTACCTGATCTGTTTTATCTTTAGGATTTTTGGTTATAAATCTCGCTTTAGAATTATTAAAATCCAATGTATATTTTTCATCAAAGTCTTCTTTTTTATCTGAAGAAAAAGTGATTACATTGTCTTTTGCATTCCATTTTCCTTTTCCGTATTTATCTACTTCTGGTGGATTTCCGCCTTTAATTTTTGAATAGGAATGAAACAAAAAAGTTCCGTCTTGATTTAAGGTTAGTTTATATTCAATTTCATGTTTTCCTTCTTCACTAAGTGTACGATTATAATCGCCAACGAACGGAGTCGATTGTGCGAATAAAGTGAGGTTGAAAATTAAAAGTAAGGTGGTAATTAATTGTTTCATTGGTTTGGTTTTATTGGTGTCAATAAATAAAAAAAGCCTATTTTAAGAGGTTTCATATATCTGAAATCAAAATTCGTTAGTCAAAAATCTTAAATCATTTTAAAATTATTGTTTAGCTTAATGACTGCTCACGCCAAGAGTCATCATTATATCCGTTATTTATTATCCGTTAGATATAAATTTGCAATATCTTCTATAAAACGTTGTGGATTTCCTCCTTGTAAATTGGTCAAAATAACTACTGAAACATCATCTTTTGGATAAATATATAAAGCGTTTCTAGCGCCGCCTAAAGCAGTAATTACAGGATTTTTATCTCTTAAATTGGTATCAAAACCAATTGCGGTTCCGTTGGTAGAGTCGGCTGGACCTGGTTTTTTTCCGTTGTTCAATAGAGTAGGTGTCCAAAGTGTTTTTAGCGTTTCGGCTTTAAGTAAAGTGTTGCTTTGTAAAGCAATAACCCATTTTGCCATTTCGCTTGCGGTAGAATATATACTTGCCGCTGGATATAAAATTGTTGGTATTACTTCGTAAACATTGGTTAAACTACCATTTCTAAAATAAGAATAAGGTCTGGCTGAGTGATTCACTATTTTATAATAATCTCCTAAACCAGCTTTGATGGTATTTTTCATACCTGCTTTTTCAAATTGATTTTCTACAAGGAATTGCTCATACGATTTTCCGCTTATTTTTTCGATAATCATTCCAAGCAGCATGTAATTTGTTTGGTTGTATCTTCGATCTTCTCCGGGCTGAAAAACCACAGGTAATTCTGTTATCTTTTTGAATAAAGTTTTACTGTCTTCAGACAACATATGTTCTGGCGATTCCCAAATATCAGGAACTCCAGATGTGTGGGTTGCTATTTGTTTTACCGTAATGTTTTTCCAGGAGTTTGGCAGACTGTCGAGATATTTAGAAATAGGATCTTCTAGTTTTAATTTACCCTTTTCTGCTAATTGCATAATGGCAACACCCGTAAATGCTTTCGCCATCGAATTAATGCTAAAAACAGTTTTATTGTCAACACGAATGGAATCCTGAATACTCGCTAAACCATAATGGTTTTTTTTAACGATTTTATTGTTTTTGATTACTGCCAATTGTAAACCCACAATTTTATTTTTTTGCATCAGCTCTTTTATTGCAACATCGACCTCGTCTGATTGGGAATGAATGGAATTGCTAAGGGCAAAAAATGATAGTAAAAACAGTTTTTTTTTCATGGTTTTGGTTGGTTTATTTGGTTAGTCTTTATGGTTTTAAAACTGATTGTTTACGGAGGGAAGAAACTATTTTAGAAGTTGAATAATTTCGTTATTCTTTGTTTCTTCTGCCGCTTTTAAAGCTGTCATTCCGTTATTATCTTTGATGTTTTTATCGGCACCTTTATTTAATAATAATTTTGTTAGCTCTAAGTTCTGGTTTGCTGCTGCCCACATTAAACAAGACATTTTAAAACCATCAGTTTTATTAATATCAGCACCATTTTCGATCAAGAATTTTGAGATTTCATACTCATCATTCATTACTGCTTGCATTAGTACAGGGATATAAAAGGATTCGTTTATTTTTCGGATATAATTAGCTTGCGATTTATCTTTTTCGACAATAGCTTTTACAGCATCTAAATTATGGTCAAAAATGGCTTTAAAAAGTTTTTCTCCTGACTCCTGAGAATATGTGCTTATTGAAAATCCTAATAAAAATAAAAGTAATAATTTCTTCATCGAAATGGTTTTTGTGAGGTTTGTAAAGTGTTGGTTAATGTTTGGTTTGGATAGCTTAATTAGTCACGACTTTAGGAAAAAACTCCACATATCTAATTTTATAAGAATACAGGTGTTTATTTTTTTTCAAATTTAAGTTTGATATTTTCGGCTATTTCACTTTTGTCTTTTACTTTTTCATAATGTTTTTTTGCCTTTTTTAGCATTTTCTCATCATTTGTTACAGTTCCTACTTCATAAAGACTGGCTGCGTAACAACTATTAAAATTATCATCTTTAGAAAATTTTGATTGCACTTTTTCATAATATTTGAGAGATTCCATATGTTTGTTGCTTAGCGTAAGTAACATTGCTTTTAAAAATTGTGTATCTTTATTTTCTCCTGTATATATTTTTTCTGCAATTTTTATATTCTCGAGGCCATTATCAAAATCCCCAATAATTGTGCTAGTAAGAGCAATACCATAATACCCTTCAGGGTTTTCAGGAAAAAACGAGATAATTTCTTTAAACTTTTTTCTAGCTAGATCTACTTTACCAACCATCATACTTGTGGTAGCTAAATTTTGCTTAAATTCTATTGATTTATTTTGTGATAAACTGTCTGCTATGTAATACATTGCCACAGCTTCTTTGTTCATATTACTTAACCTAAATGTATAACCAGCGAAAAAATAAGCGTCACAAAAAGTTTTATCTTTTTTTATTAAGTCCTGAAAAATTTGATTTGCAGCTCCTATATATAAATTGTGTTTAATACAATCTATACCTAAATCAAAAAGTTTTTTAGTTTCGCTATCCGTAGGCATTTCGCAATATGTTCTTTTACCAAAAAAATAATCAGTTTGAGCAAATACATTAGTCTGTAAACTTAATATTAATGCTATTATTAAAAATCTTGTTTTCATTGATGTTTTTTAAAAATGTGATTACTTACAAAGATTGATTTTTTCTCTTTATAAATGTTAAAAAGCTACAAAAATATTTTCTTGTAGCTTTTTATTTTGTCTAAAGTTAACTGTTGAAAGCATAGATATAAATATCAGTTGAATACAACCGATTGAATACAATCACTTAAAAGTAATTTGTTACTTGTAATTTCGTTTCGATGGAAAATAACCAACTAAAATTCAATAATGGAAATACAACATAAAGAATCAGCCAAAGAATTATTAGAATTAATGAATAAAGGAAAATATTTCACAAAACTAAAACCAGAGAATAGCATTGACAATTCGTTTAGTGTGGCGCTAAAAGTATCTTGTTATGATGAACTTAATCTTATGGTTTCGGATTTGCTTAAAGCAAGTATTTTGATACTTAAAACGGAGAATTTGTCAAATCTTACAGCTAATGCAGATATTAATGTAATGACTTTGCTCGAAATTGCTTTGCAACTTCTGCCAGAGGAAGAAATGGAATTATTGGATGATTTGCATAAGATTCATTTGAAGTCTAATGTAACCTTCTCTAAATGATTTTATAAAACTGAATAGTTTTGAATTGCATTAAGCAAAGCGATTAAAAGACTTTGTAGAGTGAGTAAATAGCTCTTTATAATAAAAATTGTTTTTTATTATATAAGTTGATTTTATTTTATTTCTTTGTGAGAATACTTATTAAATTAATTAACTATGATGAAAAAAACTTTACAATCAATTACCGCTTTATTTTTTATATTCTTTTTAAGTTGCTCTTCAGACAATGAGATGCCAAAAGAAGAACCAGCAACATTGCCTACTGCTGATTTTTTATTCAAGGCTGAAGTAACGGCACCTAAAACGATATTATTTGAGAATAAATCTACAAACGCAACTAATTATTTATGGGATTTTGGAGATAAAACTACTTCATTAGAAAAAAGCCCAAGTCATTCCTATACTGCTGCTGGTACGTATTTAGTAAAATTAACCGCAACAGGAGCGGGAGGTACGGCTACAACAACAAATACCGTAATTATTGCAGCGCAACCAGTTGCTACTAGTGTTAAAATAACAAAGGTAACGATAGTTAAAATGCCATTTATGGATGCAGATGCTAATAGCTACGATACTGCGTATATTAGATTTCATATTGTTGATAAAGAAACTTATATGGATCAAGTAAGTTCTGAAATTTTTAAAAATATTTCAAAAACACAATTGCCTTTTTCTTGGACTCTAACTGAACCAAAAGTAATTAAGGATCTTTCGTTAGAATATGAATTTTCAATCAGTAAAATTGAAGGATGGTCTGGTAATACAATTGGCGGGAGTATGTTTGCTATAATGAAAGATTATACTACTGGTGTAAATGCATACCCTAAAACAATTACTCTAAATTATGTCCCTAACAACCCAATCCCATTCCTAGAAAGTCAAAATGTTACATTAATATTAGACGTAACTTGGCAATAGAATAGCT
Organism: Flavobacterium sp. AJR; assembly: GCF_002156885.1. Classification (NCBI taxonomy): domain Bacteria; kingdom Pseudomonadati; phylum Bacteroidota; class Flavobacteriia; order Flavobacteriales; family Flavobacteriaceae; genus Flavobacterium; species Flavobacterium sp. AJR. The sequence goes on from NZ_NCWQ01000026.1 coordinate 20,335, forward strand.
TAACGGTTTTCTATTATAAACAAAAGGTTCTTAATTATATTAATTAAGAACCTTTGTTTTTTGAGATTATCCGCGCATCTGTGTACAAATGTAATGACTTTGCTTGAAATTGCTTTGCAACTTCTGCCAGAGGAAGAGATGGAATTATTGGATGATTTGCATAAGATTCATTTGAAGGCTGATGCAGAATAAGCATTCTTGAAAGGCAAATCATTAAAATTTAGAATGTTGTACGAAGCCCGAAGACTTCGCACAGTTATTCCGATATTTAAAAAAGGAATACTTCGGAGAGCTGAGGCTATTTAGAAGGTTTTGGTGCTGAGGGTCTAGAAGGGGAACTTGGAGGGTTATTTCCTCTTCCTGGTCCTGATGGATTTCCTGTTGTACTTGGTCCGTTGGGTGGTCTTTGATTGCTCATAGTTATAAAGTTTTAAAAAGTTAAATATTCAGTATTGTTATTTTATAGTGTATCCCACTGTTGTGGGTACGGATTGCAAATCTGCGTTATCGAACTCGCATCAGCGGAATGAAATATTTTTCTTCCAACAAAATATATTCCAATTATATCTAATTCCGCCCAATTCCCAATTAACATCAAATTTATTTTTTTTGTTATTTAGATATGGAGGTATTGCTATTTTACAATGCAACATTGGTGGATTGTTAACTATTGTTTTTAGATAATCAGGAGATAGTTCACTTTTAAGAAAATATCTTATTTCGACTATGGTTCGATGCTTTTCTGATTTATAAACATATAGATTTATATCATAAATCAAATCGTAAATTTCTTTTAGGCTAATTATTATTTCATTAAAGCTTTTTGGTATTTTCTTCTTATTGAGCTTATTTCTATTACTACGTTGAATAAAAAAGTTTTCTCCTTCTACTTCAGAAATATTCGAGAGAATGAATATTAAATTCCTTGAAATATCATTCCAACAATTTAGATTTACCAGATCAAGTAATCTCATTGTTAGATTTTCTATTCCTTCTTCAATATTCTTTTCCATATTCAAATGCTTGATTATATATTATATTTCTCGTTCCTATATTCTGCAATAGTATGGTTTTATTTCTTTGTTGTTTATTGGAGCGGTTACCTCTAGGTACTTTATTAGTCAAATAAGTTTGTCTGAACTGATATTGTATTTTTAAGAATTGTATTTTTTGTAATTATTTTCTTCACAGTTTCGTAAATATTATCTTGTGTTATAATTGTAATGTCTGTTTGTTCCTTGATGAGGTCTCTATTTAAATCAAACATTGGATTATTTTCGTCAATATTTTTGTCATACATTACAGCACGTGGAATGCTGTAATCTTTTGCGTAATCCATTGCTAAACGTGCCCCACTATCAAGTTTTTGCTCAAATATTTGCCATTTTTCAGCCGAATTTTGGGCATAACTTGCAGCCAAAACGATTGTATCACAAAATAAGGCTTGTAAGCGATCACGTTCTTTATATCGACTACTTAATTCCATTTTGCTTTTAAAATCATTTCCATACTCGGTTACAAGAAGTCCACCCTCTTCTACAATTTGAAATGCCAAAGCCTTATTCTTTGCAGGTAAAATATTATTTAGGGGACTAGGCAAAATTGCAACTGTGTTTCCATTAGAATCTAATGCTTGTTGATGTGAAATACTATCGCAACCAAAAGCCAGACCGCTTACTATTGTTGCGCCATTTTTAACAAAATCAGCAACAATTTTTCTTTCTCTTTCTTCTATATTGCCTTCTGGGTTTAAAAGTCCAATTACTGATATATTTTTGTTTTCAATACTTAATAAGTCTATATTGCCTTTGTAATATAGAAAAACAGGCTTCTCACTATCTTTTACATTTCCTCGATATTGTGGGAAATTTGGATCTCCTAAAGCTACAAAACCATCACAACAATTTTCAAATTTTTCTAGAAGTTTTGTTTTTAAATTTTCCCTTAAGCTTTCAAATTCTTCTGCGTTAGTTGGTTCTCCTTTGATTGTTTTGTTTAGTAAAGAAATTATTGTATCAATATTTTGATTTGCTTTTATGTTTTTTACAATCCACGCATTGCCAATACCTTTGTAACTTTTTGCAGTTATAATATTTAGTGAGTTCTCTGTATAGATCATTTTTGTTTTTTTTTAATTTACAATTTGCTTCAAATTGTCTTTCCTAGAACGTATAAAGTTACAGAATTTGCACCATTATCAAATAAGGCTTGAATTGCATCTTCATCAATGTTAACGGATTTAGTGTAAATGTCATCAATTAACAAAATATCTTTGCCTCTTACATTATTTGAAATATTACAAGTTCTCTTAGTAATTCCTATATCAATAGAGTTATAATTTTTGGTTATATGAGTAGTAGGTGTGTCTATAAGTCTAGTGATATAATTTGTTCCATCGTGAAATTTATCAAAATTATTTAATACAAATTTTTTTATTGTATTAATAAATAATAATTGAGTTTGATTGTAATTACTATTACATTTGGATCTTGGTACTATGCAAATTGTATGTTTAACTGTTGATTTTTCAGCAATAATAGGCAAATCTTCTTCTAACGCTTCATACAATTTTTTTTGAGCACCAGTTAATGTATAGCCGAACTCTTTTTTTAGATCAGTAAAAGTACCATCATCATTTTTTAATGTGTTTATATATCCAACGCTAGTGTCATTCCAATTTCGATGATAACCGTGATAGTAGGCATCTACAATATTTTTTAAATATTCGTTTTGTTGTATTTCAAGTGCTTCCATATTCAATAAGTAATTTAAATTTTAATTATATTTAATTCATTAATTCCAGCTTTTAATGCGTCGTCAATTTCTATTTGTTCGTTCTCAAAAACAATAATTGATTTTGTTGAAATTTTCAAATGATTAACAGCGTTCGTGTATTTATTTATTCTATTTCCACAATCAGTTTTTTCTCGGCAAAAGATATAACTGAATGTTTTATCTAGATCGTGATAATTTAAAGTTGTTAATGCTCGATCTTCACGGCAATTTGTAACTAAAACAGTTTTATTTGTCTTTGCATATTTGTAAAGAATGTTTACAGTTTTTGTAATCAGTTTAGTTTGAGGTAAAAATTCGGTATAATAGTTTTCCTTCTCTTGAATTATTTTTTTATATTCAGTTTCGCTTAAATTAGGAACAGAATTTTTGAGATCACTGCGATTGAAGCGTTTATCAGTATGGTAAATTAGGTTAAAATCTAATTTTGTTACAGACTCTATCGCTTTATTGTAAGAAAGAAAGTTGGCAAGATTTGTATCAATTAATGTTCCATCCATATCGAAGAATAAAACTTTATCAGTTGTGATTTTTGGTGTATTTTCTGTCACTTCTTTTGTTTTCTTCATTTTCTGTTTTTGGTTTGAGTAGGGCAGATAATTGATTTTTTATAAAAACAAACATCGTCTTTAATTGAAATTAATAACCAAGTATAAATACCTGATTTTGCAGAAATCCGTAAAATGCTCTTTTGAAAAAGAATATATTAATCCTGATAGGAGCGGTATCCTTTATTCTCCTTTTTTATATTTTTTTATATCTTGAGAACTATCACTAAAAGTTTGAATTATATTGATTCTATTATCTTTTTCGATAAAACTTATTTTTTCATCATATTGAGAATCTCTCCATCTACCATCAATATTTGCCCAGAGAATTTGATTACCATTAAATTTTATTTTGTACTCAAATTTTTGGTTATCAGATTTTCTAATATATGATACATAATACAAATCATTGATTTTGGTAGCTTTAATTATTTTTGGAGATTGATCCATAATAGCTGCCATTGTGTATCTAGCAATATCTTTATAAGTGAAAGTTTTTAGAATCGTTTCTTCAACTTTACTTATTTCTTGAGTTTGAATTTGTTCTTCTACGACAGCTTCTTTTTGTTCACTTTGTTTGCAACTAATGATTAGGAGAAAAACTAAAAAGGGTATGATTGACTTCATGTTGTAATGTTTTGGTTATCATTTGCTTTATTGTTTCCAAAACTAATTCCATTTAAAACAACTATTTTACTGAAAACCGTAAATGCTCTTTTTATTGCAAAATCCCTAGCCCTGATAGAAGTGAAAATACTTTTGTGAAGCTTTAGCGGAACAAAAGATTGCAACGGATAGCAGGAAATAGCTCCTAAAAAAGACCATAATCAAGCTAAATTTCATCATGAATTTATGGTTAAAAAACTCAGAACTTTAATGATAGAATTTTAAACAAAAATTTTGTAATTTTGCAGTCCAAATAAAGGACTTATAAAATGTTAGATAGACTTCAAATAGTAAAACAACGTTTCGACGAGATTTCGGATTTAATCATCCAACCGGATGTTATTGCGGATCAGAAACGTTATGTGCAATTGAATCAAGAGTACAAGAACCTAAAAGCATTGGCGGAAAAACGCGACGAATACGTGCTTTTGATGGCAAATATAGAAGAGGCAAACGAAATTATTGCAGACGGTAGCGATGCCGATATGACCGAAATGGCCAAAATGCAATTAGACGAAGCTAAGGATAGATTACCAGAACTGGAGGAAGAAATTAAGTTTATGTTGATTCCTAAGGATCCTGAAGATGCCAAAAACGTAATGGTAGAGATTCGTGCTGGTACGGGTGGAGATGAGGCGAGTATTTTTGCTGGAGATCTTTTTCGTATGTACACTAAATATTGCGAAAACCGCGGTTGGAGAACTTCGGTTGTAGATATGAACGAGGGTACATCAGGAGGTTTTAAAGAGGTTATCTTTGAGGTTACTGGTGAGGATGTTTACGGAACATTGAAGTTTGAAGCTGGTGTGCACCGTGTACAACGTGTTCCTCAGACTGAAACTCAAGGTCGTGTGCATACATCGGCAGCTACGGTCATGGTACTTCCTGAAGCCGAAGAGTTTGATGTACAAATTGATATGAACGATGTACGTGTTGACTTTTTCTGTTCGTCAGGACCTGGAGGGCAATCGGTTAATACAACTAAATCGGCTGTGCGTTTAACGCATATTCCAACTGGTTTGGTAGCTCAATGTCAGGATCAGAAATCACAACACAAGAATAAAGATAAAGCGTTAAACGTATTACGTTCTCGTTTATATGAACAAGAATTAGCCAAAAAAGAAGCTGAAGATGCTACTAAGCGTACTTCGCAAGTAAGTTCGGGTGACCGTTCGGCTAAGATTCGTACGTATAACTATGCGCAAGGTCGTGTAACTGATCACCGTGTAGGTCTTACTTTATACGATTTGGGTAATATCATGAATGGTGATATCCAAAAGATTGTAGATGAATTACAATTGGTAAACAATACTGAGAAATTAAAAGAAGCTTCGGAAGTTTTCTAAAAAAAGGTACTGAGGTACTAAGTTTCTGAGTTTCTAAGATATGAAAAAGCCGAATTACTTTGTAATTCGGCTTTTTTTTTGGTGGTATTTTTTCTTTAAGGTTCTGAGGTACTAAGGTTCTGAGGTGCAAAGGTTTTTTAAGAAGGTTCAAAGGTGCTGAGTTGCAAAGGCTCAAAGGTTTTTTAAAAAGGTGCTATCTCGAAGCTTCGGGACTGAGTTGCTAAAACCGAAAGCTTTGCGACCTTTGCGTATCCCGATAGCTATCGGGACTGCGCACTTTGCGGTTAAAAAAACTTTGTGGTTAAAAAACTTTGCGTTTAATCTTTACTATGCCCAGCGGTTTTTCTCGAAATAAAATTAGTTACTACTAACTGAAAAATCGAGCCAAAGAATTTTGTAACCTTATTATGTGTGGTTCCTACCAATATGCGTTTGGATAAATATCCTGCGCCAATACTAAAGATAGATTGAAGTAAATTACTTTTTATATCGATACCGCTATTAATTTCCTCTAAGGTATCTTTTATTATATTCAGTGGTTTTAAATGCTCTTTTAGGTCATGAAATTTATCTTTTAAATCAATCCATTCGGCTTCTTGCTGATTTTTTAATTGCAAAATCATCTGATTTAAATCATCGGTTGCGTTATTGGTTTTCATGATGAATTGTTTTAAAATTAATTTCAAATCATTTAACTCCTGTTTTTTAATAAAAGCGAAATTATGATGTTTCCTATAGGTTTCTTAATCCATTTATTCTGATTTTTATACAGTACGATTGCTAGAATTAAATAAGCAAATGCTAGTACAAAAAAGCCATAATAATATTCGCCAAGGAGTTGGCCAATTAATAAACTAAGTCCAATGTTGAGGAATAAACTAAAAAAAACAACAACAACAGCAACAATAATTTGTGATGTTAGGGATGATAGTACATCGGCGGATACAGATACCGATTTAAGTTTGAAAAGTTCAAAGCTTGTTTTGGTATAATTTTCGGCCTTATCAAAAAGTGTATCTGTTGTTGTTGTCGTTTTAGTTTCCATCTGATTGTGTTTGCTTATTAAATAAAATCACACTTCTTCTTAATTAGTTACGTGCTCAATTCCGTCGCTTACTTCGGTTTTTGCACTATTGTATTTGGCTTTTCCTTGATTCATAAGATCTTTTCCAGTACTTACGATATTATCTAATTTGCCTTTAAATTCGTCTTTGTAATCTTTGCTTTTGTCAGCTATTTTTTGTCTCGTTTTTGATCCTTTATCTGGTGCAAACAATACTCCTAATAATGCTCCTGCTGCTGCAGCTCCGATAATTCCTAAAATGGTGTTACTAGTTTTCATAATATTTGTATTTAGTGTTTAATAATATAACTTGTTTCTAAACTTCTTTACCTTTAATTAATCTGAACAATACTGCGATAATTGCAATAACCAATAAAATATGAATAATACTTCCCAGGCTATAAACAAAGAATCCCAGAGCCCACATAATGACTAAAATAACGGCGATGGTGTATAATAAATTCGACATGGCATATATATTTAAGGGTTAATAATAAGAATGCTTAGTTTAATTTATACGCAAGGTATAAGCTTAAATTGCTATTCTTGGCATCTGGAAAAGTGTAGTTGGTTCCTAAGAAACTGCGTTCTTTTCCTACGGTTGTTAATCCGTAATTATAACGTAATCCTATGCTAAGTGGGTCAAAGTCGACACCGACACCTGCTGATAATCCAGCATCAAATCGATTAAAATCGTCGGCATTGATGTTTTCTTCAAAGTCAAAAGCTGTACCAGCACTAGATTCATTGGTAACTTTTCCGTCTACCAGATAAGAGGCGTAACCCCCTACATGTACATTGAAGTTTTGTGTTACTTTAAATTTTACTAATAAGGGAACTTCGATATAGTTAAGTCTAAAACGACCTACACCGCTTACGAAATTGCTATTGTATTCGAGTTCTGCACCCTTGGTAGTATATAATATTTCGGGTTGTATGAAGATATTATCTGCAATAGGAAATGCAGCATAAACTCCGACATTAAAACCATATATGGCATTTTTGTCATCGACTTCTCCAGAATAAAGATTAGACATATTTGCTCCTCCTTTTATCCCGAATTCGGCATTTACGGGAGCGTTTTGGGCTTGTAATACTCCAAAAGAAGCTGAAATAAATAATGTCACGGCATGTAATAATTGGGCTTTGTTTTTCATAGTTTTAAAATTTTAGGGCTTATAAATTACGTTGTTGCTATTTAAATAATCATGATTCTTTTTTTATCGCTTTTGCTGTGTCCAGAAAGCGGTATTGTGTTGGCAAATATTTAATCGATAATTTTATTATATCAGTATCATTAGTTTCTCTTGTTATCGATTTTAATAACTCAATCTGATCGCTTATAGATTCGATTATTAAATCTATGTATGCTTTATCAAAATCGGCCTTGGTTGCATCAATCAAAGAATATAAATCGTTATTAGTTTCCTTTTCGTCGGTGTTTATAATAATGATTAGCTTTTGGTTGGCCATTCTGGCTATTTCATGAAGCAATTCATTCTGATTGGTTTCTATTTCACTGCTTAATTTTTTTATTTTACCCTCTTGACATTTCTGCTGTGCGATTTGACTTTTTGATATTATAGCTTTACTAATATTAGCTGTAGCTATTAAAAAATAAGCATCAATTTCTTCTGAAGCCGTTTTGCTAAAAACTTCATTATCTGATGTTTTTTCAAGCGCTTCATTTTTTTTGCATGAAAGCATTGTCGTCAGAATTAAAAAGACAAAAATTGCTCTAACAAGCAAAAATTTAGAGGGGAACAGTGGGTTAATTTTCACTTCATAAAAGTTTATATTACAAAGTTGCAACCTAAATACAATTAATACTTTACAGCATAAAAAAGAATCGTTATATAATTCCCATAATATGAATTATATAACGATAAAAGTTAGTTTTTTGAGGGGATTATTCGGGCAGAAAAATGGTAAAAATGGATCCTTTGCCCGGTGTACTGTCGGCAATGATATGACCTTTATGGTTTTCGACAATTTTTTTGCAAATTGCCAGACCTATTCCAGTTCCAGGATATTGATCTGTTTTAGAATGTAAACGCTGAAACAATACAAAAATGGTTTCTTTAAACTGAGGGTCAAATCCCATCCCATTATCGGTAAACGTAATTTTGTAATATTTTTTGATAGATTGTTCTAGCAAATCAGGAAATTCTGTAGCAAGAATCTTGGCACACGAAATATTGATTTTTGGTAAAACATCTGGTTGGTCATACTTTAAAGAATTACTAATTAAGTTAATAAATAACTGTTCTATTTGGTACGGAATAACATGCAGTTTAGGTAGTTTATCCGATAATATAATGGCGTTTTTCTCCTGAAGTACCTCTGTGAATTCTAGTTTTACTTTTTCGAGTAAGTCGTTTAAATTCGTTTTTAAGAATTCTTTCTTAGTCGTATTAGTTCTGGAGAACAACAATAAATCATCGATTAAAATACGCATTCTTTTAGCAGATACTCCAATCTTATTAATGTATTCTCTTCCGCTTTCAGACAAAGCTGCTTTGTCGTTATCAGAAAATCTCGAAATAAAAGTTTGGATTTTACGAAGCGGTTCTTGTAAATCGTGACTCGCCACATGGTTAAAGGAAGCTAGTTCCTTATTCGTTTTTTCTAGTTCTTTGTTACGTTCGTAAATTGCAATATTCTGAAAATGTTCTTCGGTAATGTCAAACGTTATTCCTAACATGATTTTACTTCCTTGTTCATCTATTAAAAGTTTACCAATAGATTTAAAGTATCTGATATCGCCGTTTTTTCGAATAATTCTATAGTATATAAGCGGAAGTTGTTTATTCTCGATAATCCCTTGCATTAGGTTCGAGAAAGCTTCTTTGTCTTCGGGATGTACAAAATCCAGAAAGGTATCTTTTTCTGGAACAAAATAGTTTGGCGGATAGCCTAATAAGCGATATTGATTATCAGAATAAACCATTTTATCGGTTCCTAAATCCCATTGCCAAGTGCTAAAAGCTCCAATTATTTCGGACTCTGCCATTAGTTTGCTAGAAATTAAAAGCTTTTTGTTAAATACACGCAAGCGATCAATATCATTACTAATTTGTCTGTACGAAAGTAAAATAAGCGAAAGCGCTACCAGAAATAAGGATATGGTAAAGACAGGAGTTAATGAAATCTCGCTTTGGTATATTTTTTGTCTTTTTTGTAAGATGTCTTTTTCAAAATCATTCATTTCATCTATCTGAAAACGAATGTTTTCCATTACGATTCTTCCTCCAAACATACAGTTATCGAGTTTCCTTTTGTCGTAGGTTTTTTCGTTGCTGTATTTTAATGAGCCTTCAAGATAGGTATAACGCTGGATGATTAAATCGAATAGATTTTTAAGATTTTTTTGTTGCTTAGGATTGTCTGCCGTTAATTTCCTAAGTGCGATAAAGGATCGATTTACTTTATCGCGAGAAAATAGGTAAGGAGCAAGAAAACGGCTGTTTTTGGTTATTATATAACCTCTTTGACCTGTTTCGGCATCTTTTACAAACGAAAGTAGTCGCTCTAATTGAATGTTTATTTCATAGGTATGCATCATTAACTTGCTAGAATTCTGCAAGTCACGATTGTGTTGATAGGATACCGATGAAATAAACAATAAAATAAATATCGATATTGCAAAAATAATCCTCAGCGCACGTGGGGAATTAAAATTGGGTATCAATTTCATCCGATTTTAATTATTTTAAGCGTAACAAAAATGTATCACGGTTTAAACCAGAAGTGTGATAATGCCAATTTAAAGTTACAACTTCATTAATAATCTTTTTTAGAGCATTAAAATTGCTTGGTTTTTTAATGTAAATATTTGCTCCTTGTATAAAAGTATCTTCAATATCTTCCTCTGATGAAGAAGTAGAGTAGATAGCAATTATAAGGTGTTTTAAATGATCTGTTTTTTTTATTTCCATCAAGCATTCTTTACCTGTTTTTTTAGGCATATTTAAATCCAGAAATAAAATATCGGGTAATATGGTATCAGGATGCATTAAATGCTCCATCAACTCTATTCCGTCATGAGCAAATTGTACTTGTGTCTGTATTTTTACTTCTTCAAAGGCATCTTTGAAAAAAAGGCGATCATCTTCATCATCATCTGCCAGTAAAATATGTAATGCGTTTTTCTGCATTTATAAATTCTTTATTTTAGGTTTTCGCGTCGTTTTTTTATGATTCTCTGAAAGGCCGAAGGAGTGATTCCTGTTGTGTTCTTAAATTGTGTGCTTAAATGCGCAACGCTAGAGTAATTGAGTAAAAATGCAATTTCGGTCAAGCTCATTTCATTTATAATAATGAGATGTTTGGCTCGTTCAATTTTTTGTAAAATGATAAAATTCTCAATAGACGAATAAGTAACTTCCGAAAATACGTTTGATAAGTATCCGTAACTATGATTTAATTTTTCGGCTAGATAAACAGAACTTTTTAAGTTGTTTCCGTTTTCATCCATAAAAACCATTTCTATAATAGCATCTTTTATTTTTTGTACTAAAACACTCTTCTGATTCTCTACAATTTCTAACCCAAAAGGCTCTAACTCATTCTTCATGCTATCCAATTCTTCGGATGTTAGGTTTTTGTCCAATTCAATTTCTCCAAAACCCAACGGTGTATAATTTATTTGGCGTTCGCCTAATTTCTGTTTCAGAAATTGGGTGCAAACTGTATTAATGTCAAACTTAATAAATAACTTCATCGTTTAAAAAATATTGCTAAAGATAGATAAAAAATTATTGCTAAGTAGTAATAAAATGAGCAGTAAAGTAAGTGTAGGGGAGTGATTGTTATTATTTTAGTAATTAACAAAAAAATACCGCCTAATATAAAATTAGACGGTACTAACTGAGTTAAAAAGAATTTACAAATCAGATTGATTTGATTCTCTACTTTTTTTGATTTCCCTAATTTTTGCTGAAGTCTTAAATAATAATTTCGACTTCCTCACTTCAGCAAACATCAAATCATCATCTGAAAATGTAGTGTGTAATATTTCAACTTTTCTTTATAACCCGTTTTTCTTTATTTTAATTTATTTATACTTCGAAAAGTATATTATGTAAATGTACAAAATATTGAGAGTTAAATAGTTATACTAAAACGGGTATTTGTTGCAGAATTCCCATTTTAGTAAAAATTTAACTTAGATAACGTCTTAATATCCAGGACATTTTTTCGTGTTGTTCTAATAAACCAGTGATAAAATCGGCAGAACCTATATCATGATTTTCATTTTCGAAAGCAGGAATGTATTTTCTAAATTCAGTAATAACCTGTTCGTGATTTTCTAATAACTCACTTAGCATTTCTTTTTGCGACGGATACTTATTAGGAAACTCCTTTAATGTCGAGTTACCAATAAATTCTGTCATGGTTCCGATTGTTTTTTCGCCAAGCTGATTAATTCTTTCGGCTACTTCATCAATGATAGTTTCCAGAACGCCATATTGGTCTTCAAATAGTTTATGTAACTCCATAAAACTGTTTCCAGATATATTCCAATGAAATTTTCTTGTTTTTACATATAAGATCATTTCATTAGATAAAATTGAGGTTAAGATGTCGGCACTTTTCTTTAAATCTTTTGGAGCTATTCCTATATTGGGTTTCATGTAATTTACTTTAAACGTTGTTTTCCAAATTTAGTTTTAACAACAGCTTGACTTGTTACACAATTACCGCCCTGTTTTATAAGAATTCTATGTTTGCCGAAATTCGAATACCAATAATATTATTTGTAATTTTGCCGCACTAGCAAATTACAATATGACAACACAACAACTACACGAACAAATTCTTCAAAAAAAATCATTTTTATGCATCGGTTTAGATGTCGATTTAACCAAAATTCCACAACATCTTCTAGAAACCGAAGATCCAATTTTCGAATTCAATAAAGCAATAATTGATGCCACACACGATTTGGCAATTGCTTACAAACCCAATACAGCTTTTTATGAAGCTTACGGAATAAAAGGTTGGTTGTCGCTGCAAAAAACGATTAACTATATCAACGAGAAACATCCTGATATTTTTACAATTGCCGATGCCAAACGTGGCGATATTGGTAATACATCGAGCATGTATGCCAAAGCTTTCTTTGAGGATTTAAATTTTGATAGTGTAACGGTTGCACCTTATATGGGGAAAGATTCAGTAGAGCCTTTCTTAGCTTTCGAAAATAAGCACACTATAATGTTGGCGTTAACATCTAATGAAGGCGCATTCGATTTCCAGACTTTAATTACCAATGGTACCGAATTATACAAACAAGTTCTGGAAACTTCTAAAACATGGAAAAATAGCGAAAACCTAATGTATGTTGTTGGAGCTACCAAAGCCGAATATTTTACTGAGATTCGTAAGATTGTACCCGATAGTTTTTTATTGGTTCCAGGAGTTGGCGCTCAAGGCGGAAACTTAGCAGAAGTATGTAAATACGGAATGAATGATAAAGTAGGATTACTTATTAATTCTTCTCGTGCTATTATTTATGCTTCTAAAGGAAATGATTTTGCTGATAAAGCAAGAGAAGAAGCTTTGAAAGTACAACAAGAAATGGAAGAGATTATGAGTTCAAAGGTTTAATTTTTTAACCGCAAAGAGCGCTAAGATTTACGCAAAGTCCGCAAAGCTTTGTGTTCTTTGCGTAACCCTTTGTAATCTTTGCGGTAAAACTCTCAAACTAGAACAACTTTAAACTTTAAACAAATGAAAATCCTTACAGACCAAATCGGTACTTCACATTCTTTCGAAACTGCACCAAAACGAATTATTTCGCTTGTTCCTTCGCAAACCGAATTACTTTATGATTTAGGTCTCGAAGATAAAATCATCGGAATAACCAAGTTCTGTGTTCACCCATATCATTTTAAATCAACAAAGAAAATGGTTGGCGGAACAAAGAAAGTGCATTATGAGAAAATCCGATTATTGAATCCAGATATTATCATTTGTAATAAAGAAGAAAATACAAAGGAAATTGTCGAAAAATTATCAGAGATATGCCCGGTTTGGGTTACTAATATCTTGACCATCGAAGATAATTTTCAAATGATTACCGATTTCGGACAATTGTTTAATTGCCGTACCGAAGCTCAAAAGTGGAACGATAAATTAGCTTTTGGGTTGCAGGATTTTAAATCTTTTATAAAAGACAAGCCGTTTAAAAAAGCAGCTTATTTTATCTGGAAAAATCCTTTTATGGTTGCAGGTTCAGATAATTATATCAATGAGCTACTCAAGCTCAATCACTTCACAAACATATACCTTGATAAAGGACGTTATCCTGAAATAGAAATTAAGAAAATGCGTTTAGAGGGCGACCCAGATGTCGTTTTATTATCCTCCGAACCTTATCCTTTTAAAGAAGAAGATGCATTCGAGATTGGTCGATTTACACATCATGCCAAAACTGTTTTTGTCGATGGCGAAATGTTTTCTTGGTACGGAACCCGTTTGTTAAAAGCATTCTCCTATTTTAAGCAAATGCACTAACGCCTGCAATAATATTTTTTATAGAGAATTTCCATTAAAATAAAAGTGCTCCTAAAATCTCAATAGGAAGCATTGGTTTTTGCATGCTTTAAAATGTAGGAAATTATAATGCAAAAAAAAGCCGACATCTAACAGATGCCGGCAATCATTTAACTAACCAAAACCAAAATAATAAATAACCAGTTTATTACATTGCAAAGATCAGACATAAGCCAATGTTATCCTGTTAAGGTTTTGTTATTACTTTGTTGTACATAAGTTAACTTTTTTTTGATTACTTTTAGGTAAATTAAAAATGTACTAATTTAAAACTTTTCAATAGTTTGTAGTTATCAGAATATAAAAACAATCAATTTTGTTTATACACGCAAGTACGTTACCTTTGAATATAATCATTAAAATTTGTTACTTATGGAATCGAATGACAAACTTACCACGGCAACAGGAACGCCTGTACCAGACAATCAGAACATAATGACTGCAGGACCTCGAGGTCCAGTATTATTGCAGGACTTTTGGTTTTTAGAAAAAATGGCACATTTTGACCGAGAGGTAATCCCAGAAAGAAGAATGCATGCCAAAGGATCTGCAGCCTACGGAACATTTACCGTAACTCATGACATTACTAAATATACTAAAGCGGACATTTTTTCGGAAATTGGGAAAAAAACAGACATGTTTGTTCGTTTTTCTACAGTTGCAGGCGAAAGAGGCGCTGCTGATGCAGAAAGAGATATACGTGGTTTTGCCATGAAGTTCTACACCAATCAAGGGAACTGGGATTTAGTAGGAAACAATACGCCAGTATTCTTTTTCCGTGATCCAATGAAATTTCCTGATTTAAATCACGCCGTAAAACGTGACCCACAAACCAATTTAAGAAGCGCAGATAACAATTGGGATTTCTGGACATTACTACCAGAAGCACTACATCAGGTAACAATTGTAATGAGTGATAGAGGTATTCCTAAATCGTACCGTCAGATGCACGGATTTGGAAGCCACACTTTTAGTTTTATCAATGATAAAAACGAAAGACATTGGGTTAAGTTTCACTTTGTAACACAACAAGGAATCGAAAACTTATCTGATGAAGAAGCTGCAAAATTAGTTGGAGCCGACAGAGAAAGCCACCAAAGAGATTTATTTGAGGCTATCGAAAGAAAAGATTTTCCAAAATGGAAATTGTCTGTGCAAATCATGACCGAGGAGCAAGCCAAAACCTATAAATATCATCCATTTGATTTAACCAAAGTTTGGTTAAAAGGAGATTTTCCACTTATTCCAGTTGGAGAGTTTGAATTAAACAGGAACCCAGATAACTATTTTGCCGAAGTAGAGCAAGCAGCTTTTAATCCAGCCAATATAGTTCCAGGAATAGGATATTCTCCAGACAAAATGTTACAAGCACGTTTATTCTCTTACGGAGATGCTCACCGTTATCGTTTAGGAGTTAATAATGCTCAGATTCCTGTAAATGCAGCAAAATGCCCAGTAAATAGTTTCCACAGAGATGGCGCTATGCGTGTAGATGGAAATTACGGAAGCAAAAAACATTATGAGCCAAATAGTTTTGGCAAATGGCAGGAACAACCAGAATTTAAAGAACCACCTTTATCAATTCACGGAGATGCGTATGCTCACAACTTTAGAGAAGACGATAACGATTATTTCTCCCAACCAGGAAAACTTTTCCGCTTAATGACCGATGATAAAAAGCAATTTTTATTCAAAAATACTGCTGCACAAGTAGGAGGAGCGCAAAAGTTTATACAAGTAAGACACATTCGTAATTGCTTTAAAGCCGATCCAGCTTATGGAGAAGGAGTTGCAAATGCATTAGGAATGACAATGGATGAAGTAAACAATTTTAGTGATCCAAGATTATTAATAGAAGTTAAATAAGTCTTTTTTAGTTACTAAGGTTCTGAGTTACAAAGTTACAAAGAGCTTTAAAGAACGCTTAATCTTAGATTTTAAATAAAAAACCCGTCAGATTTTTAAAATCTCTCGGGTTTTTCGTTTTAAAGGTATGAGGTTCTAAGTTACAAAGGTTCAAAGGTTTTTAAAAAGGGACTATCCCGAAGCTTCGGGACTAAGTTACAAAGGTTCAGAGAATTAAAACTTTGCGACCTTTGCGTATCCCGATAGCTATCGGGACTGCGCACTTTGCGGTTAGAATCAGGGTAAACCCTTAAGAAAACACAACAGTTTTATTACTATAAACCATTGTTTTACGCTCAGCATGTAATTTTATGGCTCTTGCCAGAACAATGCGTTCCAGGTCACGCCCTTTCATAATAAAATCATCTACCGAATGTATGTGCGATACACGTGCAATATCCTGCTCGATAATCGGACCTTCATCTAGTTCCTCAGTTACATAATGACTTGTTGCCCCGATAATTTTCACACCTCTTTTAAAAGCCGAATGATACGGTTTTGCTCCAGGAAACGCGGGTAAGAATGAATGATGTATATTAATGATTTTATTTTCGTAAAGCGCAATCAAACTAGGTGTGATAATTTGCATGTAGCGCGCCAGAACAATAAAATTAATATCGTATTTTTTTAATAATGCAATTTGTTGTTTTTCGCCTTCTTCCTTAGTGTCTTTTGTAAAAGGAACACAATGAAACGGAATATCAAAACGTTCGGCAATCGATCTTAAATCATTATGATTGCTTATAATTACCGGAATTTCTACCCCCAGTTCATCAGCACTATAACGCCCTAAAATATCAAATAAACAATGGTCATATTTAGAAACAAACAATGCCATTTTAGGTTTTTGTTCCTGATTGTATAATTGCCATGACATCTGGAAATCGGTTGCAATAGTAGTACTAAAGTCGGTTTTTATATCTTCAATACCAATATTACGATTAGTAAGTTCGCATTCCAATCGCATAAAGAATACATTTTGCTCCACATCCACATGTTGGTCAATGTAAGTAATGTTTCCTTCAACTTTTAGGATAAAATTGGTTACAGCCGCAATAATACCTTTTTGGTCTTTGCAGTGAATAAGAAAAGTTATTTTTTGCATTTTATTTTTTGGTTAATCGGTTAGCTGTTTATTTGTTTAATTGCCTAATCGTTTTTTGGTTAATCAGTTAGCTGCATATATTATATTCAGTTTTTTCAATTAAACAAAAAACGATTAAACAGTTAAACGTAAAATTACTTCTTATCCTGCAAAGCAAAAACACTTTTTAATAGAGGTGTAGTTCTTTCGCTTATATCAGTTCTAATACCTTTTTCTTCTACAGCAATCATTTTAAAAACTCCAGCAAGAGCTTGGTTAGTAGTATAATCTGTTAAGTCAGGATTTACTTTCTTAACAAGCGGAATACTGTTGTATTTAGCAATAATGTTCGACCAGATTACGTCGGCACCAACTTTACTAAAAGAGTTTTTAATAACAGGATTAAACTTGCTGTACAAAGCTGTAGTAGTGCTAGATTGTAAATAAGTTGTTGCAGCATTCTCATTGCCTAACAAAATAGATTTAGCATCGTTAAAAGACATGTTTTTTACAGCCGAAACAAATATAGGAGTAGCTTCTTTTACAGCATCTTCAGCAGCACGGTTCAATACCTTAATACCTTCATCCGCTAGCGACGAAAGACCAATTTTTCTTAAAGTAGCATCTACTTTTTGTAATTCGGCAGGCATAAGAATTTTAACTGCTTCATTTTTATAAAACCCATCGGTAGCTGTTAATTTTGTTACTTGTTTAGATATTCCTTTATCCAAAGCTTCTTTTAAGCCCGATGCAATATCTGCGCCGCCGCCCAAAGTTTGTATTTGCGAAGATAATTCATTTAAATTTTTCGGTATTTTTATTTGTGCACAAGCAGTTAGAGAAAATGTCAACGCAAGGAGTAAAATCTTTTTCATTAAATATTAGTTTTATAAGTTTCAAAAATACTACTTATTCAAAAACAAAGCCACAATTTTATTTTAGGAGCAGAAACATTTTGTTTTATTAGTAACAATGTTCCCGCTGTACACTATATCCGCGCCAAAAAGAGCGCGGGATGCCGTTTCCATCGGGGCTAGATTAGGAAAAATAGTTTGTATTAGGAGAGAATTTTAGATGTGAATAAATAGATGCAAGAGAATAGAAGCAAGATGATAGAAGTAAGAGAATAGATGCAAGATGATAGAAGCAAGATGATAGAGGTAAGAAAATTGAAAAAGTGGTAACGATTATTTTGTATGTTAATAGAACTGCAAAAGATTTTACCGCAAAGTGCGCAGTCCCGATTACTATCGGGATACGCAATCCCGAAGCGTCGGGAGCAAAGTTTTAATTCTTTGAACCTTTGTCACTCAGTATCTTTTTTTAAAGAACCTCAATACCTTCCTAAAAACCTTTGTTCCTTTAAACTTAGAAACTTAGTCTCTCAGAACCTCAGGGCCTTTTTTAAACCTTTGAATCTTTGTGACTTAGAACCTCAGTACCTTCCTAAGAACCTTTGTCCCTTTGAGCCTCAGTACCTCTGAACCTTTTTTTTAAACCCTCATCTATGTATCTCAATAGGATAAATAAATACATCATTAGGTTCAAATAATACTCTTAGATCTTTATTATAAAATGCTTTTCTGTTCTTGAATATTCCTTTTTTTGTATACGGACTTTTCACTTCAGTAAAATCATTTGGGTAGATAAGCTTTTTATCTTTACTCGAATAAATTTTAGTTTCTTCAACGTAAATATCTATAGTTGTGGCCGAGTTGAGTTTGATTTTTTTTAATTTATTCTTTTTGCCAAAAGTTAATTTAAAATCTTCCCAGACCTGATATTTTTTTTCTTCTTGTAAAGGTAATTTTCCTATCAATTCCTTTATTTCCTTTTTCGTCATGCCAAATTTCAAAAAATCTAAACTTACTCCAGGTTTTAAAACGGAATTAAGTGCTAGTTTTTTACCAGGTCCATAAATGTTATTATAAGTTCTGCCCGAAACAATTTCTTTTTCTTCTTTCTTCTTTTTGTTTTCGGAATAAACGGCAATTTGGATTATTTCATAAGGAGACAACAGACCACTAATCATCATGTTTAAATCGGTGAATATTAAATCTCGATTTACAATATATGGGTTGTGTTTTGATAAAAAGAGGTTTTTTTCGTCCTCATTACCTATCGTATATTTGGTTTTGTCTATTTCGATATTAGTGGCATCGTTTAAAATTATAGTTTTTAATTTATCATTTTTAAAGTAAAAATAATAACCAAATTCTTTTGTTGAGCTTAATGTAAAACGAGATCCATTTGTATATTTCTCATACTCTCTGAATTCGTTTTTTTGTTTTAATATTTTCTCCACTTCATTAGGATTCATGTCTATTTTATAATCATCAATCCCGTCTTTATATATTAAAAAAGTATTTTTCATTTGTAGTTATTAAATTTTGGTAACTAAGCTTTTTCCATGTAGTTTATAACAAAAAGTTCTTGCAAGATTCCGTCTGTATTCTCATCATTCAAAAGTAATTGCGGTTCCAGTTTTTTATCCGGATTTACATTTCCGTCTAAGATTCCTAAGACATCTACAACAGTTTCTGCAATCGTATTTTGTATAATTTCAAAAAACACCTTTTGGTTTTCTTTAGACAAGCTATTAAATAAATTTAAAGCCGATTTGTAATAGGGGATTAACTCATCGGTTACAGTAGTTTTTTCGTATATCTCTTTGTATAAATTAGTGCCCAATAAAACTACATCCTCATATAACATATCCAAAAAATGTTCGCTCATTTCTTCCGTCGTTTTCATATTATCTATTGGTTTTAAATTAATCTATTTGAATTATAAATATCAAAATCGATAAAACCCATTGTATGACTTTATCGATTTTGATTATTGTGTTTATTTTATATCTGCGTAATTATCGGTAAAAAGGCGTCCTTCGCCTATAGATATTAAAGTATTGTATGGGTCTTTGTAATCATCAGACATGATTGATGCCATTTGTAGATTTTTGATGCCCTTAATTTTATTGTCCTGAACATCAAGTTCACCAGAAAGAATAATCAGATTTTGATATTTTGCAATATAAAGCCCTTTATCTAGCTCGCCATTACTATGAAATAAGATAGAGAATTTATTGCCTTCGCCAGATATAAAAGTGCCTTCTCCTTCCCATATTTCATTATTGCTATCATAGGAATAAATTAGAAAATTTTTAAAATCGATACTTAATTTAGCTGTATTTTGGTTAGAGAGCGTAAGAGTCGATGTACCGAAAGTAGTTCCTGATGCAAGATCTGCAAAGTTGGATTTAGCACAATAAAACGGGTCAATGGTGTAAACACCTTCTACCATAGGTGGAGTAGTGCCTTTGTGTATGGTAATTTCTAATTGGTCAATCGACTTTTGCATGGTACTATTTATATAGTAATCGTACAAGATTTGTTCTGGTAGTACAGGACGGTCTTCATTATCATCACTAGATGAACATGCGGTAGTAGCCATTACAATACATAAAAGAAATAACTTGATTGTGGTAATTTTCATAGCATTAATAATTTTGGAATTAATAGTGATAAGAAGTATTCTCAATAAGAATGTTTGTAACCAAAAAAATTACAATTAAATACACTTATTGAGAAATAGTTTCAGTTTAGTTATATGCGAATATCATTTTTATTAAAGTTATTTCAGGCTATTATAAGTTTAAAAACGAGTATTTTAGGGTAATGTTTTTAGGTTTTATTGATGATGTTTATTTAGGAAATAGAACAAAAAAGCTTATTAATATGATTAATTAAAGAGTTGTTTTTGGGTAAGATTTCGCTCTGTTTTTAATATGGATAATGGTTTTTCCTGTTGTTGCATCAATCTCAAATCTTTCCTCGCTTACTCCATGAGGAGTAAATTCGCATGGAATAATAATAAAATACTTCATTACTTGCGAGTTTCTAGATACAGACGAAACATAATTATTAGTCTTGATTTGATCATTTTCATTCATAAGATCTATGTCATATTCCTGTTTCATTTTCTTAACTAAATCTTGCCAACTAAATTTAAAAGGTTTGTCGTTATTTATCTCTTTTATAAGTTCTCCTTTTTCATTAAATTCTCTTCGGAAACCAATAATACAATCATAAAAGCTTTCTATTTCTTTTGTTACATTTAAAGTTTTCTTATCATACAAATGCCTTTTTTTTATAGGTGTATTTAAGTATGTTACTGTTTGTTGGTAAGAATCTGTATGTTCCAAGAGGTAAATTTCCAAGGGATTACCATTACTATCTGTAGTTATATATCGGCAATAAGTAGCGCCGTTTTTTTTGTGTTTGTAAAATGATTCTAAATCAAATTTTCTCATGGTATTTTTTTTATAATTACAATTGGGTATAGCGAGAAATTTTTATTTTTCTGTCAGATGGTATATGATTTGTCCTGGTATAGCCCCAAAGAATAAATTCTAACTCTAGGTATTGAGCATCTTTTTTTAAAACGGTAGTTGAGTCTGGAATAATTTTAAATGAGTCAGTTTTTTCATCTTCAATGATTGAACTATTAGTGTTATCCTTTAAATCTTGATGATTGTTTTTACAATTAGTAAAAAAAATGCTAAGAATTAATAGTTGCCAGCTTTTCATTTTGCATTGCCTATTAGGCTTTGTTAACAGTGTCAATAACATGATGATTGAGTAATGTTTTGTAATTAAAAATGAACAAAACAGTCTTTGTCTGAATGTTTTTGACTTATTAAATAATAATTTTGTCGAAACAACAAAGGTTCTCTTAATTAATGGTGATTAATACTATTATAAGTTTTAAAACTACTAGGTTAAGGTAATATTTAAGTAAAAATGATTGTAGAGACTGGGAGCCAGCTTATGGGGAAATTCATAAAGTTAAATTTTATGAGTTCTGTGTACAGAATTATTTGTTTTGACTTTTATGCAAATTGCAAATAATGAAGATCAGGAGTATAAACAGGATTGTTTTGTTCTAGGTCATTTAGTATTATTTGGGTACAATCTTTACCGCCAATTATATGATAATACAACGAGCTAATTGTATGAATTGGGCCTAAAGGAAGTCCCCACCAGCCGAAAATTAAATTTAGCATAAAATAATTAAAAGAGTACTTGAGCGTATTCTCGTTAGGGCGAACAAAATAAATAGGTGACTCTTTTTTATAAGATAAAAAAAGGGCAGAAACGGTGTAAGGAAATGCAACAAATTTTCCTCCTTGTTGTATTAGTTGTTTTATTTCAAAAAGTGTAAGTCCTTCAGTGTTATTCGTTTTCATTTTTAGATTTTTTATAAGTTATATTTCAGAAAAGAAAATTGACAGGGTAATCCTTAAAGTGAAAGAATCTTTGACCCTAATAGTAAATAAGTCGTAATCGAAAAAACTGCGATGATAAATAGTAATGAAATCCATCCGAAGATGTGTCTTTTATTATAGTAAACTGCTATTGTTGATAATATCAGTGCTGCTAAAAGCGTGAGAGGAGTAATTACAACGATAGAAAATTTGCAGAAATCCTCAATTTTTGCTGGAGCAATAATAAAAATGATTATCAATATAAGAAGAGTACTTAGGGATGTGAAGCCTAAAATTTGGACGCTTTTTTGTTTACTTTGCATCAAATGGTATTTTAATAATTAAATAAAAATTTGATTCTGTTTTAAAAGTATTGTGACTAAGAAATTTTAATCACATAAAAATTCGCATTTATTTGTTGTTTAAAATATAACTACTTCTAATTCAGTATTTTTTGCGATTCAAGAAAAGTCATATATAACTCTTAAATCAAAGTGCAAAGGTCTGTTTAAAGAAAGCTGTTTTACGCCACTAGAAGTTTTAAAATTAGCAAGTTAGGGTAGTTTTTTGCTGTTTTTGGCAATAGAGAATTGATAAGTAAGAATACTATTATAAGTATGTGATTTTGTAAAGGAATTTAATCTGAAAAGAATATAATAGTATTCGATTATAATGTACTAGATCTTTTATGTTTTAATAAAATATCTCTATTCTTAAAATGTTTAATGGATATGATAAGTAGAATCGTTATTTAATAGTAAGGTGTTTATAATAATTAAGAGTCGAATATATTCATTAATTTACTTTAGGTTTGTCGATAACGAACCATTTGTTATTTATCATAACCATGATTTTATCTTTTGAAAAAAAACTTGCCATATCATCGTATTCAAAAGGAACGATGGTTTCTCCGTTTTTATTTATCATTCCCCATTTGCCATTGAGTACAACTCTGGCTAAACCATCTTCAAAAGCATTTGCCAGTTTATAGATAATCGGAATTATAATTTTGCCATTTTTGTTTACATATCCATATTTTTCATTTTTGGATACTAAAGCTAAACCCTCAGAGAAAAAACTTGAAGAAAAATCGGCTGGGTCATATATTAACGGAATAACTTCTTTTCCAGTCGCATCAATAAAACCACTTTTATTATTTAGTTCAACATAAGCCATGCCTTCGCGAAAAGCGGCTATGTTGTCATATTTTAAAGGTGTAATTTCATTGGCAGTTGCGTTTATAAAGCCCCATTTGCCATTTAGTTTTACAGCAGAAAATCCCCCTTGATAAGCCTCTATTTTATCATACTTTAATAAGGAATCATCAGTTTGCGTAGTTCGGTTTTTCATGCATCTGGCAGAAAGAAGTCCGACACTAATTGCTGTAATAAATACTATTATTTTTTTCATACACTCTATAAAATTGGATAAATGACTATTTAGGTTTAAGTGAAATCAAATATATAAGAAAAAACGTATGTTTTAATACTTTTGAGTAAGAAAAAATGAACAGAATAAGTTTTTTTTTCCGTATATAACTTGAGCCTGCTTTAAAAAGAGTATTTTTTTTGATAAGGTTTAAAACTAGATTCAAGAATCATTAAATTTTTTTGTAAATTGCTCTCCTAAAATTATCATATTCTCAAAATGGAACCACAAATACCTTATATTCCTAAAAATAAAGTAAGAATTGTTACCGCAGCATCACTTTTTGATGGACATGATGCGGCAATTAATATAATGCGTCGTATTATTCAATCCACTGGAGTTGAGGTAATTCATTTAGGTCACGACCGTAGTGTCGAAGAAGTTGTAAATACAGCCATTCAGGAAGATGCAAATTCTATTGCGTTAACTTCTTATCAAGGTGGTCACAACGAATATTTTAAATATATGTATGACTTGCTTCATGAAAAAGGAGCTGGACATATCAAGATTTTTGGTGGTGGTGGTGGTGTAATCTTGCCAAGCGAGATTGCCGAATTACACGAATACGGAATCACAAGGATTTATTCTCCAGATGATGGGCGTTCTTTGGGATTACAAGGAATGATTAATGATCTGGTAGAACGTTCTGATTATCCTATTGGAGATAAACTTACAGATGAAATAAATCATATAGAAGATAAAAATCCAACAGCAATTGCACGTTTGATTTCTGCTGCCGAGAATTTCCCTGAAATTGCAAAACCTGTTTTTGATAAAATACATCAAAACAATGCAACTTCTAAAATTCCTGTTCTGGGAATTACAGGAACTGGTGGAGCAGGAAAATCATCTTTAGTAGATGAATTGGTACGTCGTTTTTTAATTGATTTTCCAACAAAAACTATCGGAATCGTATCTGTAGATCCATCAAAACGTAAAACTGGTGGAGCGCTTCTAGGAGATAGAATCCGAATGAACGCTATTAATAACTCCAGAGTTTATATGCGTTCGTTGGCAACTCGTCAATCAAATCTAGCTTTATCTAAATATGTTGCCGAAGCTATTCAGGTTCTTAAAGCGGCTAAATATGATATTATCATTTTAGAAACTTCGGGAATTGGTCAGTCAGATACAGAGATTATGGATCATTCAGATGTTTCCTTATATGTAATGACACCAGAATTTGGAGCTGCAACGCAATTAGAAAAAATCGACATGCTTGATTTTGCCGATTTAGTTGCATTAAACAAATTCGACAAACGTGGTGCGCTAGATGCTATACGTGATGTAAAAAAACAATACCAACGCAATCATAATCTTTGGGATAAAAATCCTGACGATATGCCTGTTTTTGGAACAATTGCTTCGCAGTTTAATGATCCGGGGATGAATACGTTGTATAAATCTATCATGGATAAAATTGTCGAAAAAACGGAATCAGATTTAAAATCGACTTTCGAAATTACTCGTGAAATGAGTGAGAAAATATTCGTAATTCCACCTCATAGAACAAGATATTTATCTGAAATTGCCGAGAATAATCGTAAGTATGATGATACAGCTTTGTCGCAACAACAAGTGGCACAAAAGCTATACGGTATTTTTAAAACTATCGAAAGTGTTACGGGGAAAGTTCCTGTGATTACCAAAGCAGGAATAGATGATAGTGCTTTTGTAAACGGAGCCGAAGAAAATCGTGTGTTCTTGAATCTTTTACTAAATCAATTTGATAAAGTAAAAATGGATTTAGATCCTTATAATTGGGAGATGATCCTAACTTGGGATGAAAAAGTAAATAAATACAAGAATCCTGTTTACAGCTTTAAAGTTCGTGATAAGGAAATAAAAATAGCAACACATACCGAAAGTTTGTCGCACCAACAAATCCCAAAAATAGCTTTGCCTAAATATGAAGCTTGGGGAGATATCTTGCGTTGGTGTTTGCAAGAGAATGTTCCAGGAGAATTTCCGTTTGCATCAGGATTATATCCTTTTAAACGTGAGGGCGAAGATCCATCTCGTATGTTTGCGGGAGAAGGTGGACCAGAAAGAACCAATAAACGTTTTCATTATGTAAGCGCAGGATTACCTGCAAAACGTCTTTCGACAGCTTTTGATAGTGTAACATTATATGGTAATGATCCCGATGTACGACCAGATATTTATGGTAAAATCGGAAATGCCGGAGTTTCTATTTGTTGTCTGGATGATGCCAAAAAATTATATTCAGGTTTTGATTTAGTTCATGCCTTGACATCTGTGAGTATGACCATTAACGGACCAGCGCCTATGTTGCTTGGTTTCTTTATGAATGCAGCAATAGATCAGCAATGTGAGTATTACATTAAAGCCAATGATTTAGAAAAAGAAGTAGAGCAAAAAATCATCAAATTATACAAACAAAAAGGGGTTACAAGACCTAAATACCAAGGCGATTTGCCAGCGGGAAATAATGGTTTAGGATTAATGCTTCTGGGAGTTACTGGAGATGAGGTTTTACCTATTGAGGTTTATAATGATATAAAAGCCAAAACACTTTCGCAAGTGCGAGGAACAGTTCAAGCTGATATTCTTAAAGAAGACCAAGCGCAAAACACTTGTATTTTCTCTACCGAGTTTGCTTTACGATTAATGGGAGATGTTCAGGAATATTTTATTACGCAAAACGTACGTAATTTTTATTCGGTTTCTATTTCAGGATATCATATTGCCGAGGCAGGAGCAAACCCAATTACGCAATTGGCATTTACGCTTTCTAACGGTTTTACTTATGTAGAATACTATTTGAGCCGCGGAATGAATATCAACGATTTTGGACCAAACTTATCATTCTTTTTCTCGAATGGAGTAGATCCAGAATATGCAGTTATTGGTCGTGTAGCGCGTAAAATTTGGGCAAAAGCCATGAAGATTAAATATGGTGCTAACGAAAGAGCACAAATGCTTAAATATCATATTCAGACTTCAGGGCGTTCATTGCACGCACAAGAGATTGATTTTAACGATATCCGTACGACATTACAAGCGTTATATGCTATTTATGATAACTGTAATTCATTGCATACCAATGCGTATGATGAAGCAATTACAACGCCTACCGAAGAATCAGTTCGTCGTGCTATGGCAATACAATTGATTATTAATAAAGAACTAGGTTTAGCCAAAAACGAAAACCCAATACAAGGTTCGTTCATTATAGAAGAATTAACCGACTTGGTAGAAGCGGCTGTTTTGCAAGAATTCGACCGTATTACAGAGCGTGGCGGAGTTCTTGGCGCAATGGAAACAATGTACCAACGTTCTAAAATTCAAGAGGAAAGTTTGTATTACGAAACCTTAAAACATAACGGAGATTTCCCAATTGTGGGTGTAAATACTTTCCTGAGTTCAAAAGGATCTCCAACAGTTATCCCAGCAGAGGTTATTCGTGCTACCGAAGAAGAAAAACAATATCAGATAGATATGTTGAACAACTTACATGAGTATCATAAAGAATCGGTAAAAGACCATTTAAATACTTTGCAAGAAGCAGCTATTAAAAACGAAAACTTATTCGCCCATTTAATGGAAGCTACCAAAGTATGTTCGCTTGGTCAAATTACTTCGGCATTGTTTGAAGTAGGAGGACAGTATAGAAGGAATATGTAATTATTACGATTTTATAGATTAAGGAAAACCTCTCAGAAATGGGAGGTTTTTTGGTTTTAATAAATAAGAAAGCTGTCAGATAATGCTAGGAAACTAATCCTTTTTTTATAAATTTTTCTTTAAATGCAAATTTTTCAGCAACTTTGAAAGCTTCAATTATTAACCATATTCTATTAGCAATAACACAAAAATACTTTCCAGTTCTGAATTCGGTCATTATGCCAACTAATCTATAATCAACTTCAATTTTACCTGTCAAAGGATTATCATAAATTAATAAAAACCATAATCCACATCCACTTATTCCGTGAAATTCAGAGATTATTTTACCTTTTTTATTAGTTCTAACATCAGTACCTTTTCCTTTTACATTCAATATTATATGGTCTCTTTTGTTGAACTTATAATGTTGATATGGCTTATCATTAGTAGGAGGGCTAGCCAAAAAAAATGTTGCACCTGTGTTAAAAGGTTCGCCATCTTTAGAAACATTGATCGCAGGATACCCAAGTATGCAATAATTGTTTCCATTCAATAAATTATTGTGATGTCGGAACTTTTCTATAGTAACAGGAATGTAAACTTTTGATAAATATATGATTGTTTCTTTGTCAAGCTTAATGTATGCCAAATCTATACGTTCATTTTTTTCAATAATTGAATATTTTACTTCACCTAATACAGGTATAAAAAATTCTTTACTAACCTTAATTCTTAATTCTTCATTAGGACGTTCTTTAAAAAAACTTGCAACGTGTGATGCGGTTATAATAAAATAATCATCATAAATTTTAGCAAAGACACCAGAACCAAATGGTTTTGGGTTACCGTTTTCTATCTTTAAAAATTGAATAGTATGCCTAAAGATTTTACTGTTTATTTGCTTTACAACAGCTTTATCAGCTTCTTTGCCAAATTTATTTTCAGTCATTATTATGGAAATTTACTGTTTATTCTTTTTAGTCCTAATGACAATTGCTGCGAAGTCGGGGGACTTCGCACAGCAATCTAAGCAAACGAATCGTAAAATTTCAACAGCAAAACTGAAAACAATAATATTGAAAAAAATATTAAGATTAATGAAGTGTATTTTATCTGTTTTAGGTATTCTTCAGAACTTCTTCTTTCTAATAACTTATTATAGTACCTACCAGTCCATTTGAAATTTAATAAAAAGGCATAAAATTCAAGTCTTTTTAGTTCTCTTTCCTGAAATTTTACTGGATTAATAAAAACATACAATCCAAAAAAGAACATGAATACAGCTAAAATAAAAGTAAATACATTTTCCATATAAGTATTATAATTTAATCAAAATCATCGCTAGAGTTATACTAATAAAATTTTAGCTTCTTCTATATTGGGTTCTCTTGCTAATTTCAATGCACTGGCCATTACCTCTAACCAATGTCCTTCATTATGAGTATTATGAAATGAAGCTCCATAAAATGAAGCCGTTGGCGGATAAGAAACAATATTTTTCTTTTTTGCAATTTTAGAAAATATTATTGCTAATTTTTCTTTATTGATAATTGTTGTTTCAAACCTTTCAGGCAAAATACTACAGGTACAAAATAATGTTAGGCATAAATTTGATAACTCTCTATAAGTTACATTATCTGATATTGATTGATTTAAATAATAAAAAAAGTTCTTTGACACTATAATCCATTGCTTTTGTATTTAATTTTAAGTTTTACAAACGATACGCTCGTACCAGCAAAAGCTTTTCGGCTTTAAAAGTAAAAAAATATTTAAGACTTTTCACCAACCATCTCCTCAACATCACTTAAAAATTCAAATTCATCCATAGGAAACATTTCCAGTACCATTTCTAGAATTAGCCCCACATTAATAGGTGAATGTTTAATTGTGGTTGAAGTTTTATGTGCGTCATGATCTAAAGCGACGATGCATAATTTTAAGGTTTCGGTAATAACACAACCTAGTTCAAAATAATTTACAAACTTAATTTGGGCGATATAAGCTTTCGATTTGTCATCGGCAGGTTTTAGGGTACGGAAATGTAAGGCGATTAATCTTTTTAGATTTTCTAAAGTTTTAGTTTCATTGTTTTCCATGATAATATATTTTTATTAGTTGTATATTGTTAATCGCTTTACAATTTGACTTTTATGAATTTATTATAAGAAAAATTGTACTTTTGTTTAGCTCGGCGAAGAAAGTGATAGATTGTATCGTACCAAATCATTTTTAGCCGTATTGTACATTATAAATATGTTTTTTACTTATTGCCAGTTATTATACTTAATTATTATCTTTGAATTATGAGCACACTAACAAAACCAAATCATATAGGGCGAAAAATAAGCCGTATTCGTGAACTTCGAGATATGAAACAAGAAGCTTTGGCCCAGGCTTTAGGAACAAACCAACAAGCTATATCTGCTTTAGAGAATAGCGAAACTATAGACGAAGAAAAACTGATTGAAGTTGCAAAAGCACTTGGTGTAACGGTTGAGGCAATTAAGAATTTTTCGGACGAAGCTGCAATTAATTATTTCAATAGTTTTAACGAAGCAGTAAATAATAGCCATTTTGGAAATAATAATCATTGCACTTTCAATCCATTAGATAAATTAATGGAAACTGTAGAAGAAAATAAAAAGCTTTACGAGCGTTTGCTTCAAGCTGAAAAAGATAAAATCGAATATCTAGAAAAATTACTGGCAGGAAAATAATATTCTCTATAAAGATTTACTAATTAAAAAACAGCTCCATCCAAAGCTGTTTTTTTGTTGTTGTTTTCTTGTTTTTTATGGGAAGAATACCCCAAAGAATTACTTATTATTTTTAAGTTTGGGAAAAATTAGAAATTATGACACATCAACAAATTTTAGATAAACTGGCTGCAAAATCATTAGTTCAAAATATTGATGAGGATTTGGCGAGACTTACTGGTACAGCGATGAGGTATGCCAAACATGATAAAGAAATAGCAGCAAACTTAACGAATTACATACTTCCTAAAATGTTACTACGCTGGAATTGTATATTAGAAGCAGATAGTACAGAAGTGACAATTAATTATAAACGTAAAGCCAATATTGCTTTGGCGTTAACGCTTCATAAATATGGACTAACAGATGAGATAATAAAGGAAAAGGCTATAAACGCTATTGATGATTTAAATAATGAAGTTGTTTTAGGTGATGATTTTTTTAGAAAAACAGCCGAGATAAAAACTTTCATAAATTCTAAACCGACGGAATTAAAACGAATACCATCATCTCCGGATAATATTACTTTTTACAGACCGAAGGATGTAATTTCTATTCAATTAGGAAAACAATATTTCTGTGCCTATATACATAGCCATGAGCGTCCAAATGAAAGTCCTGTACTTGAGTTTTATGATAAGATATTTGATAGTGTGCCTAAAATTGAAGAATTAGAAAAAATAAATGCAAAAGGAAGAATGAATGACAGTGGTGTTGCACGAATTTCTAAATTTTCGGTTGCAGGGATTAAATTTTTACCAGACTTAGCAAATCAAATAAAATTAATAGCTGCTTGTGTTGAAGCTACGCCCTTTAATGCGCATTTAGATAAGCCTATGGGCTTGTATACAATAACTGATGTTTTTGGAATGCAGGATGATATTGATAACTTATTTAAGTAAGATTTATTTCTCCCCTGATTATTTTATGCAAATTATAGTAATCAGGAGGACATATAGAAGAAATATATAAAATATTTAGATATAAGTTATTTAGAAAAACCTTTCAGAGATGAAAGGTTTTTTTATATTTTAGTGTTATGAAAAATATTACCTATTATATTCTGTTTCTTTTTGTTACGGTTTGTAGTTATGCTCAAGACAAGCAATTGTTACAAACGGGAGTTATTATCGATTCGGTGAAAATTGCAACGACTCCATCAGAATCGTATGCAATTTATTTCCCAAAAAAGTATGATGCCAAAACTCCAACGGCATTGGTTTTTATTTTTGATCCAGATGCAAGAGGAAAAATAGCAATTGAACCTTTTATACTGGCTGCAGAAACGTATAATTATATTTTGGTATGCTCTAATACTTTAAAAAATGGATCTACCCAAGTTAATATTGCAGTTGCTAATAGATTATTTGATAATGTATTGCAAACTTATGCCATTGATACTTCCCAACTTTATATTTCGGGCTTTTCGGGTGGAGCAAGATTAGCTAGTTTTTACGGAATATCTTCGGGGGCTTTTCAAGGAGTTATTGCTTGTGGGGCTTCTTTTAATGGTATGGATAAGCTTATTCCTCCTTCAAACAATTTTTCCTATGTAGGTATGGTTGGAGATAGAGATATGAATTACCTGGAAATGATAGCAAATAAAGAATGGCTGGATAATGCAAAGATTGTAAATACACTTTTTATTGCACATGAGGAACATGTTTGGCCTAAACAAGCCGAGATGCTTCGCGCATTTGACTGGTTGGAAATTCAGGCATATAAAAAAAATATCAGGCCGAAGAACGATACCATTATTAAAAGGATTTATGATAAAAATTTGCGAATAGCAGATAGTTTAAAGGCTAATAAAGAAATGATTGCTTCGGTGGGTGCTTATGAAAAAGGGATTACTTTTTTTAATACAAATGAAGACAATTCTTTAAGAACCAAAATTGCCGAAATCAAAAAAACTAGAGAGTATAAGGATGAAGTTGCAAAAATGGAGAAGATAAAGGTTCAGGAAAATGAAATTTTAGACAAACTTTCGCTTCGTTTTGATCAAGAATTAAAATCGGCTAAGGGGAACACTAATTTTAAGTTTTGGAATACCGAAATGAAGAAGTTGAATGCGATGAAGCTTGATAATAATGATATTCCAACCCAGAATATGGTTATTAGAGCATTATATTGGTTTCAGGTTATAGTTTATGAAACTGGAGAGGAAAATAAAAGAAACCAACAAAAAGATAAGGCTGATTATTGTACCGAATTGTATAAAATTATTACGGAAACAAATTAAAGATAAAAGCCCAATTCTTAATGAGAATTGGGCTTTCTATAATAACTAAATTGTAATTGTTTTGCTTAATAAAAAGCGAATAAATTAACGACGAAAAGCTGGGCTTTGATTATAAGATTCGTCAGTTGTTTTGTTTGCTTTTGAAGATTTTACGATAATTTCGTGTTTTACTTTTTTAGCATTGTCTTGAAATTCTAAATAATAAGTTCCCGCAGGGTATTCTTCTAAACTTAATGTTTTTGAAGTTTCTAATTCATTAGTTGCTATTTCTTTATATATCAAATGACTTTCGTTATCAATAATAGAGAAATTTGATTTCTGTTCTCCATTCAAAGTAAAACTAACTACTTTGCCATTTCCAGTTTTTATATTCAAGATATAATCCCCTTTTCCATCAATTGCATAAGTACTCATTGATGTCAAAAAAATAACCAATACTAAGCTTAATCCTAAAATCTTCTTCATGTCTTTGTTTTTGTTTTTTAATTTTCAAATCGCGGTGCGCAAAACTACAAATAGTTCGCTAACTACAAAATATTTTTTATATTATTTTTAGTCCTAAGTCGTTGACTTAAAAGTGTTTCGGCTGAACACGTGATTAT
The DNA here is from genome assembly GCF_002156885.1 of Flavobacterium sp. AJR. Classification (NCBI taxonomy): domain Bacteria; kingdom Pseudomonadati; phylum Bacteroidota; class Flavobacteriia; order Flavobacteriales; family Flavobacteriaceae; genus Flavobacterium; species Flavobacterium sp. AJR. The sequence continues at coordinate 53,227 of NZ_NCWQ01000026.1, forward strand.
ATACGGATTTATAAGATTCTTGGATGTTATTTTTATAACTTTTGTCAAATCAATATTTTGCATTTTTGTAGTGGTTGACGCACAAAAGATAAATTTAGAATAAAAAATGATTGAAAAAACAGCTCTCTTTTGAATATATGATACTATTACAAACAAAAAAAACAGCTCTTTTAACCATAAAAGGGCTGTTTTTAACGATGACGTTTTTAACTTTACTAACTAAATTAATTCATTTTTATAAATGAGTGGGAATGCAATTTTCTAACGTGATGCTACAGCTGTATTTTTAGCATTAGTTGTTTTGTATGTTTGTGAAATAGATTTATTAGACAATGTAGATTCTCCATTGGTAACATTAATTTCATATCTCAATTTTTTTACGTTGTCTTCAATATCCAGAAAATAAGTTCCTTCTGGAAACTCTGTCAGATCAAATGCTTTTAAAATTCCGCCTTTACCTGTTGCGTTTTCAGAGTAAATTAAGATACCATCTTTATCATAAATAGAAAGATTTGCTTTTGATACATTGTTTAAAGCAAATGTAATTAGTTTACCGTCGCCTTTTCTTACATGAAGTGCAAAATCGGTATTTCCATCAATTGCATAAGTACTCATTCCTGTAAAAAGTACTGCACATACTAGACTTAATTTTAGAATCTTTTTCATGGCTTTAGTTTTTTAATTATTAGTTCTAATTCTCTGATGCTAAATTACTTTAAGAATATATTGTTTTACACATCTCTATTTGCCAATTTCTATGCTATATTCTCATTTACGAAAGCGTTATAGGTTAAAGTTTAAATTATATTAGGTGTTTTAGTTAAATTTGTTTTTATTTTTCAAAGAACTTATCATGAAGAACACCGCCCCAGCTCTTGAAGTGATATCAAACTCCTACGGAAGCTCTTTTAGCTATATTAGGCATGCCAAAAAGACCAATAGCAAATCCCATTTATGGCATTATCATCCCGAAATCGAATTGGTTTATGTAAATGGAGGAGCAGGAAAACGACAAATAGGAAGTCATGTTTCATATTACACCAATGGCGATTTGATTTTAATAGGAGCCAATTTGCCTCATTGTGGTTTTACCAATGAACAAACTGGGAATAAAAACGAAATCGTTATCCATATCAAACCAGAATTTTTAGGAAATGATTTTTTTGGAGTTCCCGAGATGAAAAAAGTTCAAAATGTTTTTGGTCAAGCCAAAGCAGGAATCGCATTTACAGGAGAAACCAAAGAACGAATTGGTAAGAAAATAGAAATGATGGAAAACCAACTTCCATTAGAACGATTGTTAACACTCCTGAGTATTTTAGACGAATTAGAATCTTCTGAAGATTATACGGTGCTTAACGCCGATGGGTTTTCGTTAGAATTATACACTCAGGATAATGACCGTATTAATATTGTTTTTAATTATGTAAAAGACCATTTTCAGGAATCGATTGCTATCGATGAGGTTTCGAGTTTAGTAAGTATGACTACACCTTCTTTTTGCAGATATTTTAAAAAAATCACTAATAAAACCTTTACTTCTTTTGTTAATGAATACCGTTTGGTACACGCTTCAAAGCTTTTGGCCGAAAAACCTATTAGCATTAATGAGGTTTGTTATGAAAGCGGATTTAATAATTTTAGTCACTTTAGTAAATTATTTAAGAGCTATACAGGGAAAAGTGCGTTGCAATACCGTCAGGAATTAAAGACTGTGATTAAGTAGTTTTAACTGCAAAGAGTTTAACCGCAAAGGGCGCAAATATTTTATAAGTGAGATTTTATAAAAACGCAAAGTTCGCAAAGCTGTATGTTTTATCGGCTTTGTGAACTTTGCGTAAAACCTTTGCGTGCTTTGCGGTTAATTTTTAAGCTGAGCGAATCCGTGTCATCTGCGTTCCCTTTTAGACAATCTTTATAATTTGAGTTCTATCTAAGTCTTTGTCAGAGTACCATACTGGGCGGTAATAATCCATTTTTTAGAATTGAAGTTTCATTTTGTATGTGAGAAAAAATTATATTTACATTCTTGTTTTTCGAATATTGTAACAAACAAGCGGTAATTAGTTAGATTTAATCAAAACAATCAAAATTATACTTAATGAATTTATTTAGAACACTCATCGTATTTACACTTACGGGAATAGTTGTTTCAAGCTGTGGCAAAAAAGAACCAGCAGTATTTCCAGATCCTTTAATAACCAATCGTGATACAACAATAAATCCTGCGGATGATTTTTTTAACTACGCCAATAATGGTTGGTTTAAGAAACATCCAATTCCGAGTACCGATAGTAGCAACGGTATTGGGAGGATTGTTATGGATACAATTAATGAACAAATAAAAAGTATTTGCGAAAAATCAGCAGCAGATGAATCGGCTGCAAAAGGAAGTAACAAGCAAAAAATAGGCGATTTTTATGCTTCAGGAATGGATACAATTGCCATCGAAAAAGCAGGTTTATCTCCGCTTAATAGCGAAATGCAAAAAATTGCAGCTATAAAAGATGTTTCTTCTTTGGTAAATTCTATAGCGCATTTACAAACTCTTGGTACCAGTCCGGCTTTTTCATTTTATGTAGGTCAAGACGATAAAATAAGCACAAAATATGCGTTGTTTTTTGGTCAGGGCGGATTAGGAATGGGGCAAAGAGATTTTTATCTTGATACCGATAAGCGAAATGAATCTATTCGTAAGGAGTATTTAATTCATCTTAAAACGATGATGAAATTTACGGGCGAAGATGAAGCAACGGCTGCCAAAAGCGCTGCAACTATCATGAAGCTGGAAACTGATCTGGCAAAATCTTCTCGTAAACTAGAAGCGCTTAGAGATCCAGTAAAAAATTATAATAAACTTACTGTTGAACAATTCAGCAAAACGACTCCAAATATTGATTGGAAAACAGTTTTACCAATTTTGGGTATTACCAAAGCAGATACAGTAATTGTAGGTCAGCCGGAGTTTTTTACTTCATTAAATAAATTATTAAAAACATATCCTGTTGAGGAATGGAAAACTTACCTGAAATGGAATTTGGTAAATTCTTATGCCGAATATTTAAATGCAGCGGTTGAGAAGCAAAACTTCAAATTCTTTTCGACAGTAATGAACGGAGTAAGTACTCAAAAACCACGTTGGAAAAGAGTTGTTGGGCAAACAGACAGCTATTTAGGTGAATTAGTAGGACAAGTATATGTAGCGGAATATATGCCAAAAGGGGTTAAAGAAAAATTACTAGAAATAGGTAATAACATACGTGATGTATTTGCTGTACATATCAAGAAATTAGATTGGATGAGTGATGCTACAAAAGAGAAAGCATTACAAAAATTAAATAAAATCGTAATGAAAGTTGGATATCCAGATAAATGGAAGGATATGAGTAAGCTTTCTACTGATAGAAGTTCATTTTGCAGTAATGTATTAAAAGCTAATTCTTGGCATTACAATGATATGGTTAACAAATACGGTAAACCTGTAGATAGAACCGAATGGAGTATGCAACCACAAACATATAATGCTTATTATAATCCTAGTAATAACGAAATTGTGATTCCGGCTTGTAATATTATCGTTCCAGGTTATGAAGGAAGAATGCCTGATGATGCTATCTTATACGGAATTCTTGGAGGTTCATTCTTTGGACATGAAATCACGCATGGTTTTGATGATCAGGGAAGCCAATATGATGATAAAGGAAACCTAAATAATTGGTGGACTGCCGAAGATTTGAAAAAATTTAAATCTAAGACGAAGTTGATTGTAGATCAATATAATAAGTTTACAGTACTTGGTAAACACGTTAACGGAGAAGCAACACAAGGAGAAAATATTGCCGATTTAGGTGGTGTTGTAGTAGGTTATGAGGCATTTAAGAAAACGGCTCAGTATAAAAATAATGAGAAAATTAGCGGATTAACGCCAGATCAACGTTATTTCCTTTCTTATGCTTATTCTTGGATGATCAATAGAAGAGATGAGTCTAAGATTAATCAAATCATGACCGATGTACATTCTCCAGAGCAATTTAGAGTAAATGGGCCATTAAGCAATATGCCAGAATTCTATAAAGCATTTAATGTGAAAAAAGGAGATAAAATGTATCAGCCAGATAGTTTACGAGTGGTTATTTGGTAGGTTTTTTTAAGGTTCAAAGGTTTAAAAAAGGTTCAGAGGGACAGAGGTTTTCTGTAGAGACGCTTCGCAGTGCGTCTTTGTCAAAGAGAGTCAAAGAGTTTTGAACACAAAATAAACATAAACTTATTTTTTAGAGATAAGAGTAATCTCCGCAAGGAATTGACACAAACTAGTCAGTTTCTTATGGAGATTCTTTTTTTGGAAGAAAAAAGTTTGCGTTTGCTGTATGTTCAATCCAAACCTTTGTCCCTTTATAAAACCTTTGCACCTCTACGGCTTTTGAATCTTTTTTTATATCTTAGAACCTTAGTCTCTCAGAACCTTAAAAAAATCTTTATCTAAAACAAATGAAAAACTTTAAAATTATATTGTTGGCTGTTTTTTTATGCAGCTCCCTTTTATCTTATGGTGCCAAAGTAGATACACTACAAATAGAGAGTGTTGCAATGGGGAAAACGTATAAAGCAGCAGTTGTTTTACCAAATTCGTATGCCAAAAGTAAAGCTTCGTTTCCTGTATTGTATTTGTTGCATGGTGCTTACGGACATTTTGGAGATTGGCTAAAAAACACACCAGATAAAAAATTAGTGCAAAATTTATCTGATCAATACAATTTGATAATTGTAATGCCCGAAGGAGAAACATTTAGTTTTTACTTAGATAGTCCAGTAAATAAAGGAAGTCAGTTTGAGACTTATATAACCAAAGAAGTAATTCAGAAAATAGATAAAACCTACCGTACTATTAGTGATAAAAAAGGAAGAGTAATCTCGGGACTTTCGATGGGAGGACATGGCGCATTGTATTTATCATCCAAGCATCCAGATTTGTTTTGCGCAGCAGGAAGCATGAGTGGCGCAGTAGATATGGGCGGAATGCTTAATCGTGACGCAGTACAGGTAACTAAATTTATGGAACCCGTTTTTGGCAAAGAAGGAGCACCACAAGAAGTATATGCATCATATGCTGTACTTGGTATGGTTGATAAAATGAAAGCCAATAAACTAGCATTGATAATTGATTGTGGAGTAGATGATTTTTTAATAGAACCCAATCGCGAACTACACCGAAGATTGGTTTACAGTAAAGTAGATCACGATTATACCGAAAGACCCGGAGCACATACTTGGGATTATTGGGAAAATTCATTGCCGTATCATGTATTGTATTTTAGTAAAGTATTGGCTAAAAATGGTGTTGTGGTAAATTAAAAACATACAATTCTAAAAATATAGCCTTTTATGATTTAAATGTTATGTATTGAAAACTAATGATTTGTATGTAGTTGTGTGAATTTTTTTTAAGAAAATAGTGCAGATTATTTTTTTTGGTTTGATTTTTGGAATACCTTTATATATAAAACATTAAAAAATAAAAAAGATGAAAAAGATAATTACACTTTTTGCCATAGTAGGATTGATAGTATTCTCAAGTTGTGAAGGAGATGAAGGACCTCCGGGACCTCCAGGACTACTTAGTTATGTTTTTGAAGTTAATAAAGTTAATTTTAGCGCAACTTCAAATTCTCAAAAGTATATAGATTTTGATTCCAGAATATATAGTGGTGATGTTATCTTAGTTTACAGATATGATGGAGCTGATGCTATTACTGGGCGCGATATATGGACTCCGCTTCCAGAATCTCATTATTATGATAATGGTTCTCTTTACTTTGCCTTTAAATTTGATTTCACTCAAGATAATATCAGAATTTTCACCGATGGTTTTGGATTGACCGTTAATCCTATTCCAGCAGATTTTGTGGTTGATCAAATATTTCGTATTGTTATAGTACCTGGTGATGATGGAATTAATACTAAGAGATCAGTTAATAAACCTGATTACTCAGATTATAATGCCGTTATCAAGAAATACAATATTGATGATAGTAATGTAAAGAAATTAAATTAATGTATTAAGCTATAAAAAAGGGAATCGAAAGATTCCCTTTTTTTTGCATCATTTTAATTTTTTATAAAAGTTACTTGATGTAAGGTGCTTCTTCTATAATTTATTGAAGTTTGAATATTTATAAAATAGGTTCCAGTAATAAAATTTGAGACATCTAGGGAGATTGAGTTTGAATTTATAATTGAAGTGCTATTAGGTATAAAGACATTCCCAGCGACATTTACTATACTTATTTGTGCATTTATAAAGTTGATTTCGCTACTTTCAATATTTAGGATAGATGCCGTGGGATTTGGATATACAAGTATCCTTTCAGTATTAGGATTGTTATTATTTAAGTTATAATTTATTTTAGCAGTATTACTTGTGTAAAACTTATTATCATTAAAATTATATATAAGTCGTCTGTAATATTGTGTTTTACTTGTATTATTTCCTCTTCGATCATCATCTGTAAGAACATAAGAAGGTTTACAATCTTTATTAGTTTTACCAAAAATATCTTTCCAATTTGTTCCGTCTTCTGAAATTTGCCATTGATTAACAGATGAGCCGAATGTATAATCTCCAATAATAGGATCTGCTACATCTCGAGTTGATGTTGTTAATGTTTGGTCACAACAAATTATATTTTGTGTGCTATCATTTATAAGGGGAACTATACTTACCACGTTACTAGTTGCACAGTTTCTTAGTGATGATTGATCTAAAGGATCTTCAAGAACTAATCTTCTATATTCCATTGCTCTGTCAGTTTTTGGAGGAGTGTAATTTATTTGGGTAGCTCCAGGAATGTCAGTCCAGCCATAAGAATAAAAATAAATATCATTGTGGTTAGCCCAAAGCAGAGGGAACTTAATCCTAGCTTGCCATTGATAATTAGTTAAAGGATTTGTAACTTGTTGATATCCACGAACACCTGGTATAGGTACTGAATGCGTTTCTGATGCTTGGTTTCCTATAATTGTATTAGGACTTTCGCCATCATTTAGATATTGGTTAGAGCTAATTTTATTATCTACATATAAATCTTTAAATTGCTTTAGAAAATAAAGAACGTAAACATTAACTGCATCGCTGTAATATACTGTTCCATCCTTTAAGGTTGTTTTTTGTTTTAGTTTTGCAAGACTAGGAGTATATAATTTTGCATCATTTCTCATACCTTCAAAAGGGATATTATCATTAACAACCCATTCTTGATGTTCAGTATTACTATATTCATAGTATTGTGGTAGTAATGGAGTGCCACCATACGGTATTTTTTCGACTATAGTTTTCGTTATAGGTTGAGGAGGTGTAGTGGGATTTGTAGGGTTTGTAGGTGTTCCGTCTTTTATGACAGTAATGTTACTACTTTTATAAGCTACACCACTTGCATTTTTGTATTCTGCATAGATGTATCCACCAGAAGTATTAAAATCACTTGAGTTTAATGAAATTACAAAACTACGAGTAGCTATTTTTCCACCTCCAAAAAAAAGAGAACCTCCATTACCTCCAGAGGGAGTAATACTCCCCATTGCTGCAGTTTTAACATAATATATGTTTATATTGCCATCGTTTCCTGTAGCAACAGGAGATTCTATTTGAACGCTCAATGTAATACTTGAAGTAGAATATGATCCAAGGTTTATAGATCCAGTAGTATAGCCTTTACCGTTGACAAGCAATGGTGTAAGGGTCACTTTTTGCCCAAATAGAATTGTAGTACTAAATAAGAGCGTTAAAACGAAATAAAAGTATTTCTTTCTCATAAGTTAAAATTTAAATTAATAATTAAATATCTTACAAGCAATATACTAATTTTTTGTTAAATATATTATTTTTCTTATAATTTAACATTTGAGGATACAGGAGAATTAGAGAATTAGAAAATGGGAGAATTAGAAAATTAGAAATGAGAAAAGTAAAATGTGCAAAAAAATCTGTTTTAATCCGCGTTCCCTTTCTCATTTAAAGGAAAGTCAGAAAGATTAAACTTTAATACTTAATTAACCTTAATATCTTAATGGTGAAAAAATCCGTTTTAATCCGTGTTCCCTTTCTCATTTAAGGGAAAGTCAGAAAGATTAAATTTGATTCTTAATATACCTTAATAACTTAATGGTGAAAAAAAACCGTTTTAATCCGTGTTTTCGCTTTAGCGAATCCGTATCATCCGCGTTCCATCTACATTTAGGGGAGAGTTAGAGAATTCTTAATGAACCTTAATCTCTTAATGGTTCAAAAAACTTGTTGTATTTCTATTCTTCTGTTTTAGAAATCTTCTCTTTGTTTTTGCTTAATCGCAATGAAACAATAATTCCTACAATTAATGAAAGTCCGATAAAGGTAAGTGAACCCCATTCGGGTACTTCGATATAATCGTGTAGGAGCATTTTAAGACCTACAAAACTTAAGATAGCAATTAGACTGTATTCTAAATAACTGAATTTAGCCAACATATTAGCAAGGAAAAAATACATCGAACGTAATCCGAGAATAGCAAAGATATTAGAACTAAATACTAAAAAAGGATCTTTTGTAATGGCAAGAATTGCAGGAACGCTGTCGATTGCAAATAAAACGTCCATAAACTCAATTACTATTAAAGCAACAAATAGTGGAGTGGCAGCTTTTGTTCCTTTTTCAGTTAAAGTGAAAAATTTTTCATGCTCCATGTGAGAGGTAATTGGAATTACTTTTCCTAATACCTTATATATAAAAGAGTCTTTTGGATGAAAATCTTCCTCTTTGCCCGAAAATAACATTTTCATTGCTGTAAACAGTAAGAAAGCACCAAATACATAAGTTGTCCAGGTGAATTTATTGATAAGCATTACGCCAAAGAAAATCATCAATCCGCGAAAAATGATAGCGCCTAGAATTCCCCAAAATAAAACGCGATGCTGGTATTTTTGTGGAATCTTGAAAGAAGCAAAAATAATAGCAATCACAAAAATATTATCGACGCTTAAAGATAATTCGATTAAATATCCGGTAATGAATTTTATTGCGGCAGCGGCTGGTTTTAGTCCATCGGGATTTTCTATATAATCAGTACCATATAACCAATATATTACGCCAGAGAATAAAAACGAAACACTTACCCAGATGAGAGTCCACCTGCTAGCTTCTTTTGTGTTTATAATATGTGGTGTTTTATTAAATACGCCAAGGTCTAGAGCAAGAATAAGTAGTACTGCTATTAAAAAAAGTATCCAGACTATCATAAGCCGATTTTTTTAGTGAATTACAAAGATAGTTTTTGATTTTATACCTAAAAAGCATATTTCCAATATTTTAAATGCTGATTTGGTGAGAAGTAAAAAAGTTTTTACCATTAAGAGGTTAAGGGAAATTAAGTTTTAAATCTGTGGCGATAAAATTAACCGCAAAGGGCGCAAAGGGTTACGCAAAGGGCGCTAAGTTTCAAATTCTATGCGAAGGGGACGCGGATTAAACGGATTCGCTAAAGCGAAAACACGGATTAAACGGATTTTCTATCTGTTGTTTTTAAAATCCGTTTTTCATCCGCGACTTTACTTTTGTAAATCCGTATCATCCGCGTCCCTTTATATAGACAATTTGAGTTTTTTTTGCAAAAATAAAGGGTATAAAAAAAGTGCCTACATATATATGAGGCACTTTTTGGTTTTATGAAGCTATGAGATTACAATGCTGATTTTACAGTTTTGATAATTCTTGCAGCAATTTTATATGGGTCACCGTTAGATGCTGGTCTTCTGTCTTCTAACCAACCTTTCCAACCTTTTTGTACTGTAATTAACGGGATTCTTATAGATGCTCCTCTATCAGAAATACCATAAGAGAAATCATGGATAGAAGCAGTTTCATGTTTACCAGTTAAACGTAAATCGTTGTAAGCTCCGTAAACTGCAATATGCTCAGCAGTAACAGGACGGAAAGCCTCACAGATTCTTTCGTAAGTAGCTTGGTCTCCACAAGTTCTTAAAACTTCGTTAGAGAAATTAGCGTGCATTCCAGATCCATTCCAATCTGTATCACCAAGTGGTTTTGGGTGATATTCGATATAGTAACCATATTTCTCTGTTAAACGATCTAGTAAGTATCTTGCAATCCAAATTTCGTCACCAGCTTTTTTGGCACCTTTAGCAAATAATTGAAACTCCCATTGTCCGCAAGCAACCTCTTGGTTGATACCTTCAAAGTTAATTCCAGCTGCGATACATAAATCTGCATGTTCTTCGACTAATTTTCTTCCGTGAGTATTTTTCCCACCTACAGAACAGTAGTACATACCTTGTGGAGCAGGATAACCTCCAACAGGGAAACCTAATGGCAATAAAGTTTTAGTGTCCATGATGAAATATTCTTGTTCGAAACCAAACCAGAAATCATCATTATCATCATCAATAGTAGCTCTACCGTTAGAAGGATGTGGAGTTCCATCAGCATACATAACCTCAGACATTACTAAGTATCCATTAATACGAGTAGGATCTGGGTAAATTGCAACAGGAACTAATAAACAGTCAGAAGATCCACCTTCGGCTTGTTTTGTAGAAGATCCATCAAATGACCAATTACCAAGTTCTTCTAGTGTTCCTTTAAAATTTTCGTGTTCTTCAACTTTGGTTTTGCTTCTAAGATTTTGAGTTGGTTCATATCCATCTAACCAAATGTACTCTAACTTTATTTTAGCCATAATAATATAAATTAATTTTTCTTTTTTTTTGGATTTTTTTGTTGGGTCAAATATATATTTATTTTTTTATTGCTAGAAAAACGGGGGTAGTTTTTATTTAGGGTAATGTTATTTTTTGCATAAGCTTAATTTTTGCGCCCTAAATTTAAAAATAGGTAATTTTAGAGGGGGATAAAAAATAATTCCGCAATTATGGGTGGTTTTTTTGAAAATGAGCAAGGTTTCGCGATTGGTAAATTGTTTTATAAATACCGAAAAAGCTGCTCTTTTGTTAAATTACTTCGAAAAGACAGGGGTGTAGTTTGAATTAGTTTCATAAAATGCACAAAGGGGGCTATAATAAAGGGGATTAATTATTATATTTGCACTTTATTATCAAATCTAAATTAATAATAACTTAAAATTTGTCTGCATGTCAACATTACGTTTTCAAGCTTTAAAAGAAGCTTCAACAAGAAAATCTGTTCAGTTTGAAGAAACCGACAGAAAATCAACCATTTTTGGATCTAATGTATTTAACGATAAAGCGATGAAGCAGTATTTGACTTCGGATGCATTTAAAGGAGTACAAGGAGCAGTTCAGCATGGAACTAAGATAGACAGAAAACTGGCCGATTATATTGCGATGGGTATGAAAGAATGGGCACTCTCTAAAGGGGTTACTCATTATACACACTGGTTTCAGCCATTAACAGGAACAACTGCAGAGAAACATGATGCATTTTTTGAGATTTCTTATGATGGTAGTGATCCGGTTGAGAAATTTGGAGGTGCACAATTGGTACAACAAGAACCAGATGCTTCTAGTTTTCCAAACGGAGGAATAAGAAACACATTTGAGGCAAGAGGATATACAGCTTGGGATCCTACATCTCCAGCATTTATTTTTGGAACTACTTTATGTATTCCTACTGTTTTCATATCTTATACAGGAGAAGCATTAGATAATAAAATACCTTTATTAAGAGCATTATCTGCAATTGATGATGCAGCAACAGATGTTTGTAAATATTTTGATAAAAATGTAAAGAAAGTTACTGCAACCCTTGGATGGGAACAGGAATATTTCCTTATAGACAGATCTCTTGCAGAATCTCGTCCTGATCTTATGATGACAGGAAGAACTTTGTTAGGACATACATCTGCTAAAGGGCAACAATTAGATGATCATTATTTTGGTTCTATTCCTACTCGTGCTTTATTATATATGAGAGATTTGGAGCAAGAATGTATGTTATTGGGTATACCAGTAAAAACACGTCATAATGAGGTAGCACCAAATCAGTTTGAGTTGGCACCAATTTTTGAAGAAACAAACCTGGCAGTAGATCATAACTGTTTATTAATGGATGTAATGCAAAAAGTGGCAGAACGCCATGATTTTAAAGTATTATTTCATGAAAAACCTTTTAAAGGAGTAAATGGTTCAGGTAAACACAATAACTGGTCATTGGCAACAGATACTGGAGTAAACTTGTTAAGTCCGAGCAAAACTCCTATGAGTAACTTACAGTTCTTAACTTTCTTTATCAATACGATTAAGGCGGTTAATGATTATGAAGAACTATTAAGAGCAGCAATTGCTACAGCAAGTAATGATCACCGATTAGGAGCAAATGAAGCACCACCGGCAATTATTTCTGTATTTATTGGAGAGCAATTAACAAAGGTTTTGGCTGAATTAGAAGGTGTAACAACTGGAAAATTATCTCCAGAAGAAAAAACAGATTTAAAACTAAATGTAGTAGGTAAAATTCCAGATGTATTATTAGATAATACTGATAGAAACAGAACTTCACCATTTGCTTTTACAGGAAATAAATTTGAGTTTAGAGCAGTAGGTTCATCTGCAAACTGTGCAAACTCAATGACAACTCTTAATGCAATTGTTGCAAAACAATTAAAAGACTTTAAAATAGAAGTTGATGCATTGATTGAGTTAAAAGACATGAAGAAAGATGATGCTATCTTTAATGTTTTAAGAGAGTATATAAAAGTATCTAAAAAAATCCTTTTTGAAGGAGACGGATATAGCGAAGCATGGGAAATCGAAGCTACCAAAAGAGGTTTAAGTAATCATAAAACAACTCCAGAGGCATTAAAAGCCAGAGCATCTAAAAAAGCTTTAGATTTATTCTCGGAATTGGGTATCATGAACCATGTTGAGGTTGAGGCACGTTACGAAATTGAATTGGAAGAGTACACTAAGAAAATTCAAATAGAAGGAAGAGTTTTAGGAGATATTTCTAAAAATCACGTTATCCCAACAGCTATTCGTTACCAAAATACATTAATAGAGAATGTAAAAGGATTAAAAGAAATCTTTGGAGACGATTTCCTTACTATAGCAAAAGAGCAAATAGTATTGATTAAACAAATTTCAGGACATATCGAAGGAATCAACTCTAAAGTAGAGGCGATGACAAACGAAAGAAAGAAAGCAAACCATCTTACAGATGCACAAGAAATGGCCGAAGCGTATTGTAATAACGTAAAACCTTATTTTGAGGATATACGTAACCATTGCGATAAATTAGAGCTACTAGTAGATAATGAAATTTGGACATTGACCAAATATAGAGAGCTATTGTTTACAAAATAAGAGCTTAAAGCTTATTATGAAAGGGTCCGGCATTTTGTCGGACCTTTTTTGTATAATATATTCAAAAGTGATGTTTAAAATGCATTTTTTAGAATGAAATCCAAATCTGAATATTGATTTAATGATAAAGTAACTTTTTTCTGATAGCAATTTAAGATAAAATTAGCATTTCGTCGTTATTGTTTTGCACTTCATCGAAAAGGGGATTAACTTATTGAAAAATAGGTGGTTGTATTTATTTCGTTAGCAGAAAGTTCTTTAAATTTGAATCGTAATTAAGAAATAAAGCTTCACACTTTCCCCTTTATTTAACCTATCAGTAATTACAATTTTGCAGTGATTCCCCGTCACGAAACCTACATAATAATTTGTATTAATAACCAATTAAATATATTTATTATGAAAAAAGTAGTTTTAAGCATCTCCGCGATGCTATTTGTTGGTACAGCTGCAATTGCGCAAGCTAATGTTAGTGATGTAGATCAAACAGGCTGGATAAATGGAGCCTTGGTATCTCAGGTAGGTTATTCAAATGATTCACAAGTTACACAATTTGGTTTGGCAAATTTAGCATTTGTTAGTCAAACTGGAGATGATAATGAGTCAGATGTTTCACAAGCAGGTATTTTTAATATCGCAGCTGTAAATCAAAACGGAGATGATAATAGTGCAACAGTATTACAATTAGGTCTGGCAAACGTGGCAACAATCGACCAAATGGGAGATGATAATGATGCGTTAACTGTACAATTAGGAGCATTTAACTCAGCTTCAACTATTCAATCTGGAGATAACAATAGTGCTACAACATTACAATTCTTTGTAGGTAACTCATCAACTATTGAACAAGATGGGGATGGAAACAATGCACTTGTTGTACAATCTTATTGGTTTAACACCTCAGATATTTATCAATTAGGAGATGGAAACACAGCAATTACAGCACAACTTGGTTATGACAATACATCTAGTGTTTACCAAGATGGTACTGCTAACTTTGCGTTAACACTACAATTAGGAAACGACCACATGAGTACAATTACTCAAACAGGTATTGCAAACGGAGCTATAGTTTTCCAATCTAACTAAGCTTTACTTGAAAAGAGTAGAATTTAATTCTGCTTACAATTCAGTTTATACCAGTTTTATTTATGAAACTGGTATAAATTTTTAAAGAAGATTTATTTTAAAAATATGTCATGAAACCAGCAGTGTATTTAATATTATTTTTATTTACAAATATTGCTTTCACACAGGAGTTAAATCCTTTAGATGTATATGCTATAAAAGCATTAGAAAGCAATAATGACTATAGAAACCAAAATGCAAATCTGTTTGTTCAAAATAATAATATTGTAAAAATTATGCAAATTGGAAATTACAATGCTACAGATGTAAGTATCATTAGTAATAAATCCAATGTAGTTCTTAATCAAATTGGTAATGACAATTATATAAATATGTATAAGAAAGCATCTGAAATTAATCAATCAGTTGTTCAGTCTGGAAATAACAATATGGTAAGCGACTTTTCTTTATACTCCAGTGGAGCTATAAATATGTCGATTAATCAAAGAGGAGATAATCTAACCATTTTTAATAATGGCTCAAACTCAATATCAGAGGGAATGAGAATTACCCAAACCGGAAATTCAGGCACTATTTATATTTTCAATCACTAATATTATGGAGCGATATAATCTAAATATTATTTTAATTATTATGATGTTAGTAGTGCAAAACACATTTGCACAAGTGGTTTATACAGAGGTAAAAGCTAAAATTGAAATTGAACAAATCGAAAATTCATTGGCAATTACCGGAACTGCAGAAAATTTAAAAGCAGAGTTTAAAAACATCTCCTATAAATTATCAGTTTTAAAAGTAAATAAATCCAATACTAATAAATCCAATAATGCACAAGACGGCAGAGTTACACTAGAACCAATTCAAAAAGTAAACCTCTCCAAAACACAAGTAAATTTTACTAAAGACGACGAAATAATTATTCTATTATTAATTTATGATGATAATAATGCAGTAATAGGAAAAGACAAAGTAATATTTGGAGGAAAAGATGAATCTAAAACAGAGATTCAAACACCTACAGACGGATTAGAAATGATTGGTATAGTTTCTAACGATACCAAGACTAAGTTGGGCAATGATTTTTACGATTATTTTTATTCAGAATATTCGAAATTAAAAATCAAATCACATAAAATCGTTACAGTTCGAGAAGAATTAACCTTCGGGAGAACAACTAAGATAATGATAGATGTTGATGGAGAAATAATTGATGAATTTATTTCAAGACCAGACGAAGATTTTTTAAAATACATGGCAGAATCATCTTCGGCCAAAATTTTCAAGTATTTTAAAAATATCGAAAGACAAAATAAATTGATCACTCAGTATTAAGTTGTGCATTTAATTAGTTGACATTCGAATAGATTAATTAAATGTTTTTTGGCAGTTATTTTTAAACCCTAAAAATACCAAAATGAAGACAATAACTTTACTATTTTGTTTACTAGGAATATGTTTTACTTCGGTTGCGCAAGATTTGGCCTATAAACCTATCAACCCAGCTTTTGGCGGAGATACGTTTAACTACAATTGGCTACTTAGTTCAGCGCAAGCACAAAACGACTACAAAGAAGATAAAACTACTGGATTCGAACAAAAATCAGATTTACAACGTTTCAAGGAAAATCTTAACAATCAGTTACTAAACAAACTTTCTAATTCATTATTCGAGGATCAGTTTGGTACAGGTACAGGAGGAGGTATAGGTACTGGTGGTACAGGAGGAGGAATAAAACCGGGATCTTATGTCTTTGGGACACTCTCTGTAGATGTTTATGACTCTAATCTTGGGCTTGTTGTAGATATCCTGGATATAGAAACAGGAGAACAAACGCAAGTAATTGTTCCTGGAAACAATTAGGATTAAATTTTTATTCCTAGTAATAAGTTTTACATTTTTTATCGCTAATAAGTTAATAAAAAATCACTTATGAATCAAAAATCACTTTTTGGAGTCCTAATAGCTATTTTATTCTCAGGTTGTGGTGCTTATTTTAATCAACCCGTTGGAGTACAAAAAGCTGTTTATGGAGAGAATACACCAGCTACCTCGGCATTAACCAATATCCCTAAACCCAAAGAACAAATTGTTGTAGGGGTTTATAAATTCAAGGATCAAACAGGGCAATACAAAGCCGTAGAACTAGGTAGTACATTTAGTACAGCAGTTACACAAGGAGCAACTTCTATCTTGATAAAAGCCCTTGAAGACTCAAAATGGTTTATTCCAATTGAACGAGAAAACTTGGGGAATTTGCTTAATGAGAGAAACATCATTAGATCCACAAGACAAGAATATGCTACCAAACCCAATGAAAAAGAAGCCCCATTAACGCCTCTTTTATTTGCCGGAGTTTTGCTGGAAGGAGGTATTATATCCTATGACACAAATATAATTACAGGAGGATTTGGAGCCAGATATTTTGGCGCCGGAGCTTCGGTAAGATATAGACAAGATAGAGTTACAGTTTATCTAAGACTTGTTTCAACATCAAATGGTAAAATCTTAAATACCGTTTATGTTTCCAAAACAATTTTATCACAAAGTGTCGATGCCAATTTATTTCGATATGTAAACCTAAACAGACTTCTGGAAGTCGAAACAGGATTTACCCGAAACGAACCCATACAATTAGCCGTTACCGAAGCTATAGAAAAAGCAGTCGAAGGCCTTATTGTAGATGGTATCAAAGACAAATTATGGGAAGTAAATGCCCCACAAACCCAAATAGATAATTTTATTGCCAATTACGACAACGAAAAAAGCGAAGCCGACTTAGCACAACTATACGGAAGAAACCTAGTCGAAAAAAGAGGTCGTTTTGGTATAGAAGTAGCAGGAGGAGCAACCCTTATGAAAGGAGATTATCCTAGTCCGGTTGCAAAACCAATGGGAAGAGGAGCCGTGAAATATTTCTTTACACCAAATTTAGATATAAGTGCCTCGACAAATGTTTTTAAACTCGGTAATAAAGATAAGCTAGATGTTGGGTATGCAACCCTCGATCTAAATCTAGAATTATTGGTATTGCCCTATGACAACTTTACGCCTTACATATTTGGCGGCGGCGGAATAGGATTTAATTCTAAATATGAAAATAGGCATAGCAAAGTTCAGTTTGGAGGAGGAGTAGAGTATTTGGTAACGAGTAATCTT
This sequence comes from Flavobacterium sp. AJR, assembly GCF_002156885.1. NCBI lineage: Bacteria > Pseudomonadati > Bacteroidota > Flavobacteriia > Flavobacteriales > Flavobacteriaceae > Flavobacterium > Flavobacterium sp. AJR. The sequence continues at coordinate 70,799 of NZ_NCWQ01000026.1, forward strand.
GGACTCAAACTGTACGGAGAATACAATATAAATTTCACAGATATGATAGATTATGTCGATAGTGGAGTCAGGGATGATTATTACTGGCGTTTCGGATTAGGGGTAACATATTACTTCCCGAAAAACTATCACAAGAAAAAAAAGATGTAAAAAAATATCATTCAAAAAATTCGTCGAATAAACTCGATAAAGTCTAACAAAATAAAATCTACAAATGAAAATAGGATTAAGAATTTTAGTGTGTTTTATTCTTTTGATTTCTTGTAGTGAAGAACAGCTAGAGGATGGAGCAAGTGGAACTGTAAAAGGAAGAGTAGTCGAATCGGGAACATTTACTCCCATCGAAAATGTACGAATATCTTCGAGCCCTGCAACAAGTACGGTATTTACAGATAAAGACGGTTATTTTACTTTAGAGAAAGTGTTGGTTGGAGATTACTCCTTTCAGGCTCAAAAAGACGGTTATATTGCTAGATTCGAACCCGGAAAAGTTACTGCCGATGCAACAATACAAATTATATTCGAATTACAAATTTCTACAGCAAACAACAAACCGCCAGATATTCCGGTTTTAACAGCTCCGGTAGATAATGCAAAAGACCAACCGTTAAATTTAAATCTAACATGGACAGCAGCCGATAAAGAATCTGATTCTTTAACTTATACAGTTACCTTAAAAAATGGAACGACCGATGAGATTAAAACATATCCAGATCTTAAAGCAAAAACACTGGCGATAAAAGATTTAAACTATAGTACAAAATACTATTGGCAGGTAGCAGTTTCAGACGGAATTAATAAACCAACTAATAGTGTAACCAATTCATTTACAACATTGGCATTTCCAAATCCAAGATTTTTATTTGTCAAAAAAATAAATAATAACAACGTAATTTACACCGCAGACGAAGCAGGAAATCAATTACAATTAACATCATCAACTGTTAATAGTTTTAGACCAAGAAAAAACCTAAGTGTAAATAAAATTGCGTACCTTAGTTCTGATGGTTCACAGAGTCAGATATATACAATGAATCCAGACGGGTCGGGCGTTTTTAGAGTTACAAATTTTGTACCCGTTGCAGGATTTAATATGGAGTATGTAAATTACTGCTGGAACACAAGCGGAAGTCAGATAATTTATCCAAACTTTGATAAACTATATCGTATAGATTCAGATGGAGGAGGACTCATTCAGTTATTTCAAACACCAAACGGAAAATTTATATCCGAATGCGATTGGAGTCAGGATGGATCACAAATAGCATTAAAAGTAAACGACAGATCAGGATATAATGTAGAAATTTATGTGATCGATATGGCGGGAACAGTTTTATATACAATACAAACAGGTTTAAGTGGTGCAACAAGCGGATTAAACATTTCTATAGATAATCAGAAAGTGATTTTTACAAGAGACGTTTCCGGTTTTGAAAACACAACATACCGAAGATTAGATTCTCGAATTTTCATGTACACACGTTCAAATAATACTGCTGCAGAATTAACAACTCAAAAACAGAATGGTTTTAACGATTTAGACGTGAAATTCTCACCAAATGAAGCCGAAGTTATTTTTGTAAATACATCCAATGATGGATTATCAGCACAAAATGTACAAAAAGTAAGTATTAATAGTGCAAGTGGTTCCGCATCGTCAAGAACCACACTATTTCAAAACGCATCAATGCCCGAATGGAAATAAGCGTGGTATGGATCTAGATTTCCAAACACTTTTTTCTAAAAATCCGATAAGAGTCTCAAACTTATCGGATTTTTTTATGTTTCAGACAGCCATAAAACCCAACAATTAAAAAAACTGGTTATCTTTGCACCACATCAACAACACAAACTAATTTCATGAGTTCAGATTCTAGCAAAAGGTACGCACAAAGAGGAGTTTCGGCATCTAAAGAAGACGTACACAACGCCATAAAAAATATTGATAAAGGATTGTTTCCACAAGCATTTTGTAAAATCGTCCCAGATTATTTAACCCAAGATCAGGATTATTGCCTTATCATGCACGCCGATGGAGCAGGTACAAAATCATCTTTGGCATATATGTACTGGAAAGAAACAGGCGATATATCAGTATGGAAAGGAATTGCACAAGATGCACTAATCATGAATATAGATGATTTGTTATGCGTAGGAGCAACCGATAATATCCTACTTTCATCAACAATCGGAAGAAATAAAAACCTAATTCCAGCCGAAGTAATTTCAGCAATCATAAACGGAACCGAGGAATTAATAAAAGAACTAGACACTTTTGGCGTAACCATTCATTCCACAGGAGGAGAAACTGCCGATGTGGGCGATATCGTTCGTACCATAATCGTAGATTCTACTGTAACAGCAAGAATGAAACGTTCAAAAGTAGTAGATAATGCCAACATCAAAGCAGGCGATGTAATCGTAGGATTAGCTTCATTTGGACAATCAACTTACGAAAAAAGCTATAATGGTGGTATGGGAAGCAACGGACTAACATCTGCACGTCATGATGTTTTTGGTAAATACCTGGCAACTAAATACCCAGAAAGTTTTGACGCAGCAGTTCCCGAAGAACTAATTTATTCAGGACAAGTAAAACTTACCGATGCTGTCGAGAACAGCCCAATAGATGCAGGACAATTGGTACTTTCGCCAACCAGAACCTACGCGCCAATTATCAAGAAAATATTAGATAAATATACACCAGAACAAATTCACGGAATGGTACATTGCAGTGGAGGAGCACAAACAAAAATCCTTCATTTTGTACAGAATTTACACATTATAAAAGACAATTTATTTCCAGTTCCACCATTGTTTCAGCTTATTCAGGAACAATCTAAAACCGATTGGAAAGAAATGTACCAAGTATTTAATTGCGGTCACCGTATGGAATTATACGTTCCCGAAGAACTTGCAGAAGACATAATTGCTATTTCAAAATCATTTAATGTCGATGCACAAATCGTGGGAAGAGTAGAAGCAGCCGACGATAAGAAACTGACAATTACCAGCGAATACGGTACATTCGAATATTAATATTTTAAGGTAGTAGAGACGCACCGCAGTGCGTCTAACATTGCCTTTTAATATTAAAGACATCATTAAAATAATAGCTTTTTTTAGGAGCTAATCCCGCTATCCGCTATATCTTTTCGGGCGAACACCGCCCAAAAAGGATGTCGCTACTATCGGGGCTAAAAATCACGTTATCATGTACGAATTACTTTTTTGGAGATACTCAGAAGGAATTTATTTAAACCATCACGAAGTTTACGAAGCACTTATCGAAGAGCAGGAAGTCGACGGTTTAGAGGAACTTCCAGTTACTGTAATCCTAAACAGAATAGGTTCATTGTTTTCCAAATGGGAAAAAGTCGATGATAATAGCTGGAAAAGCAACGAAGGAAAAGGAGCATTTCAAGTTATAACTACACCGCAAAGCGTTAGAATAGATTGTTACGGAACCCAAGGAAAAGCAATGGATATTCTGGTAGGCGCCTTAGAAGAATTTAAATGTCCGCTTTACGACCCGCAAGTTCCAGAGCGTTACGACGAAATGAGTGAATAACAAAAAGAGTTTTTAAATAGATTATAAAATTATTTTTTTTACAAAATGGATTTCAATTTCTCTGAAAATATAGTACTCGAAGACGATTTGGTTTTATTACGTCCGTTACAAAAAACCGATGTAGAGAATTTATTAGAAATTTCTATCAACGAGCCCAATACCTGGGAATATTCGTTAATTCGTGCCAACGGAAAAGAAAACCTAGAGAACTATATAGACATTGCCTTAAAAGCAAGAGAAAAGAAAATAGAATTCCCATTTATAGTCTTCGATAAAAAATCAGGAAAATACGCCGGAAGCACCCGTTTTTACGATATGCAACTTCAGTTTAAAACCCTGCAATTAGGATATACCTGGTACGGTTCAGCCTTTAGAGGAACAGGATTAAACAAACATTGTAAATTCTTGTTATTGCAATACGCATTCGAAACCATGGGAATGGAACGAGTAGAATTCCGCGCCGATAATAATAACCAACGAAGCATCGCAGCCATGAAAAGTATTGGTTGCAAAGTCGAAGGAGTTTTACGTAATCATATGCCTACTTTTGGCAGCGAAGTACGCCGAGATTCAATTATCTTGAGTATTCTGCGAGAAGAATGGTTTGATGAGGTAAAAGAAAACTTGAGGAAAAAGCTGTAAAATAAGTTGTTGGTAAAAAAATTAACCGCAAAGTTTTTAAATTGGTATAGTCTTTTAATCTGTGGCAAAAAAATTAACCGCAAAGAGTGCAAAGAGTTACGCAAAGCTCGCAAAGTTTCTCCTCAATTTTGTCTTTCTGAGGAACGAAGAATCTCCACGAGAAACTCCATAATCTGTGGCAAAAAAATAACCGCAAAGGACACAAAGGTTTAGGCAAAGCACGCAAAGTTCCCCCTCAATTTTGTCATTCTGAGCGGAGTCGAAGAATCGTAAGAAACTCCATAATCTATATATTTCGATAGCTATCATAAGTGGCAAAAGCAATTAAAACTTGTTTCTAACCATCAGCAAGAATAACATTTTGCTCTTTCCTAATTTTTACGACAAGCTTATCAATATGTGTTTTTACTTTTGTAGGTAATGAATTCCAGTTTTTATCTTTTTTAAAGCTTCTGCAATAATCTAAGTCACATTCAACAGCACGTATAACATACTTTTTACCTTTATAAAGAGTAATAATTTTAATACGTCTTAAGTCACCAACATCCGTTTTTGTGCCATAAACAAGTACTGGCTCAATATAACCATCATTGTCTAAATCTTGTGTGCTGCAATATTTTGTCCAGAACCAAATAGAAGTTTCTTCAACTTCGGCACTTTCAATTAAATCATTTATTTTCCATTTTTCGATATAACCACCATGATCGTTTAAATAGCAAACAGCTTCAATTTTGGTATTTAGCGTATCCTTGTCCGAAATTACTTTTTGGTTTTCGCTTAGAACCAATTCATAAACACCACCTTTATCTTGATATTCATAGGCTCTAAAAATGGGGAATTTACCACCATCTAAATCTCTTTCGGTTATTTCGGTTTGGCTTAATACTTTGCTTTGTACAGCTTGCGAAAAACTAATTGTAGAATAAAAGAAGAAGAATAATAAAATGAGATTTTTCATGAGATCAATTACTTTTTTTTAATACTCAAAGATATTCATTTTTAGCCTCATTAAAAACAAGAGAATATATGATAGTATATCAGAGCTAATATAATTCAGTAACAATTTTCATTAATAGAATTCGCAAAGTAATTTTTAAAAAACCAATATTTATTGTAATTTTCTAACCTGAAATTGTTATTAAATCGTTTTAGTGAAAACGAATAATGCTATAAACACAAAACCATAAACTAAAAAAGACCTGATGAATATTGTAAATTATAAAAGTTTCCTTTTCGGATTATCAGTTTTAATGCTCAGTCATACTCATAAAATGATTGGGCAGGAAAGAACTAATAAACTCAAAGATTTAGTTCAATATGTAGATCCTATGATAGGAACTGCCAAGATGGGGCATACATATCCAGGCGCAACAGTACCTTTTGGGAGTGTACAATTAAGCCCTGAAACCGATACAATTCCTTACGCAACAAATGGTAAGTATAATAAAGATGTTTACAAATATTGTGCAGGATATCAATACGAAGATAAAACGATTGTAGGGTTTAGTCATACCCACTTTAGCGGAACAGGACATTCCGATTTAGGAGATTTCCTTATTATGCCTACAACAGGAAAATTACAGTTAAATCCTGGTACAGCAGCGCATCCTGAAACAGGATATCGATCAGTATTCTCGCATAAAACCGAAAAAGCCGAGCCAGCATATTATAGCGTACTCCTGGAAGATCATAATATCAAAGCCGAACTTACTGCAACAACCAGAGTTGGGATGCATCAATATACATTTCCAAAATCAGATCAAGCGCATATAATCTTAGATCTTACAGCAGGAATTTATAATTATGATAAAAAGAATGTCTGGACATTTGTTCGCGTAGAAAACGACACTTTAATTACAGGATATCGTCAAACAAATGGTTGGGCAAGAACAAGAACAGTATATTTTGCAATGTCATTTAGCAAGCCAATAAAAGGATACGGACAAGCTACACCCGAAAAAAGTGTGTATAAAGGCTTTTGGAGCAGATTTGATCAAACCAAAAACTTCCCAGAAATGGCAGGAGTAAACCTAAAATTATACTTTGATTTTGATACAAATGAAAATGAAAAAGTCAAAATAAAATTTGCTATTTCTCCAGTAAGTACCCAAGGAGCTTTGGCTAATATGAAAGCCGAAATTCCGGATTGGAATTTTGAAAGAGTTAAAAAAGAAAGTCAGGAAGTTTGGAACAAAGAGCTGAATAAAATTCAGGTACAAACCATCCAAAAAGAAGACATGGTTAATTTTTACACCGCAATGTATCATGCATTTTTAGGCCCAACAGTATATATGGATACCGATGGAAACTACAAAGGATTAGACGGAAACATACATAAAGCAACTACATTCCAGAACTACACGAGTTTTTCATTATGGGATACCTATAGAGCTTTACATCCTTTATTTAATCTTGTTCAGCCCAAAAGAAACTCCGATATGATTAATTCTATGTTGGCACATTACGATCAGAGTGTTCATAAAATGCTGCCAATCTGGTCACATTATGCCAATGAAAACTGGTGTATGATTGGGTATCATAGCGTTTCGGTAATTGCAGACGCGATAGTAAAAGGTAACACCAATTTTGATGTAGATAAAGCACTTCTTGCAACGGTAAATACAGCAAAAGTTCCTTATTATGACGGATTAGAGTATTATATGAAAAAAGGATTTGTTCCAGAGGACAAAAATGGTTCATCGGTATCTAAAACGTTAGAATATGCTTATGATGACTGGGCAATTGCACAAGCAGCAAAAAAGTTAGGGAAAGAAGATATCTATAACGAGTTCTCTAAAAGAGCAACAAATTATAAAAATGTATACGATGCCAAAACAGGTTTTATGAGACCCAAACTCGATGATGGAACATTCAAGAAAGAGTTTGACCCATTAGACACACACGGGCAAGGATTCATCGAAGGAAATTCTTGGAACTACAGTTTGTATGTTCCTCAAGATCCTGCCGAGATGATAAAAATGATGAACGGTACAGATGCTTTTACAAGAAGGTTAGATTCTCTTTTTTCTATGCACTTACCAGATAAATATTTTGAAAATACTGAGGATATTACCAAAGAGGGAATAATAGGGAATTATGTGCACGGAAACGAACCTTCGCATCACGTGGTTTATTTATATAATTGGACAAAATCTCCTTGGAAAGCGCAAGACAAGATTAGGATGATTCTTAAAAGAATGTATAAAAATGGTCCTGACGGATTAGGAGGAAACGATGATTTTGGACAAATGAGTGCTTGGTATATTTTTAGCAGTCTAGGATTTTATCCCGTAGCACCAGGATCAGAAGATTATAGTTTAGGAAGCCCGCTAGTAGCAAATGCCATTTTTAATCTTGAAAACGGAAAAACATTTGAAGTTGCTACAGTAAATCAATCCGATAAAAATGTATTTGTGAGTAAAGTGCTTTTAAACGGAAAACCATTAACAAGTCCTGTTATAAAACACAGTGATATTGTAAACGGAGGAAAGATTACATTTTATATGAGTAGTAAGCCAAATAAGAAAATATATCTGGAAAAGGGACTAAGAGACTAAGGTTCTAAGATGCAAAGGTTCAAAGGTTTTGTTGATGAATTTAAAAAGCATTTTAATCGTTTAAATTATTTTAGTGTAAGCTAGAAGTTTTACGTTATCATTCTGCAAGATCAAGAAAAAAAACTTGCAGGAATAGAATTTCTAAGAAGATTTGAGGGTAGCTCTTAATTTTCCTTAATTTCTTAATGGTTCGGTTTCTTGCCTTTAATTTTTTATTGAATTAAAATAGAAACATAATGCAGTTTGTAAAAAACTTCACGAAATTTGCCTTTTAAATTAATAGAAAGAGACACATGAAAATAAATCCAAAAAACGGAATAGACAAGTTGTTGTTCGGTATGAAACAGAACGATGTTACAGCTATTTATGGCAAACCAGATAGAAATTATAAAGACGAAGATGATAATGTAATTTTTGCTTACAACAAGCATAAAATAAGATTGACATTCTATCAGGAAGAAGCTTTAAAATTGGGTTATGTTGTGGCATCAAGTCCAGATTTAGAAATCTTTGGTTTTAAAATTATAGGAAGAAAAATTGCTGATGTAAAAAAAGATTTGGCAACCAAAGAAATTACAAAATTCACACAAGAAGAGTTTGATACTTTCGAGAATTACTTTAACGAAGAAAACTGGATTATCTTCCAGACAGAATTTGAAGAAGTAGTAAAATTTGAAATCGGAGCAATCATCAATAATAAAGATGAATTCGATTGGAAGTTTCCAACTAAAAAATAAAATAGAGTATAAAAAAAAACCGATAGTTGTAACTATCGGTTTTTTTTATGATATATAATTTATGGAAATTATTGTTTTGGTGTTGGTTGATCTTTATAGATTTCCAATTCAAAAACAAGCGTTGTATTTGGAGGAATCACATTACCTGCACCTCTTTCTCCATAAGCAAGTTTTGAAGGAAGGAAGAATACTGTTTTCTCACCATAAGACATAAGATCTAAACCTTCGATAAAACCAGGAATCATACCGTCTTTTTTACCAGCCTGAAAAGGAAATGCTTGGTATCCTCCTTGAGCGGCACGATTTGTATCATGTTTTCCGTAAGTTTTAGCGATTTCTTCGATACTACTATCAAAAAGAGTTCCGTCTTCAAAATATCCTGCATACTTAAAATAGAAAGTAGCACCATTTGCCGGTTTTTCTCCAGTACCTTTTTGAATTACTTTATAACTTAAACCAGATGGAGTAGTTGTTGCAGTTGCTTTAGCAGTTTCTAGGTATGCTTTTTTAGCAGCAATTACAGTCGCATATTTTTCTTTGTAAAGACGTTCTTGTTCAAGAGCAGCAGCTTGTGCTTGTTTGGTCTTTTCAGCCTCAATTAAAGCTTGCTTTTTAGCATCTTCAGCTTTGTTTTCATAATATGCAGCAAATACCTTTGGAGCATCAAATTTCTTAGCCATAGCTCCTTTACGAGTAATCGTTACAGTAAGCATTACATCATCCTGAAGAATAAGATTAACAACATCCATTCCTTGTACAACGTGACCAAATATACTATGTTTGTCGTTTAACCAAGGTGTTTCTTTATGAGTGATAAAAAATTGACTTCCGTTTGTAGTTGGACCAGAATTTGCCATTGCAAGAATTCCGCCTTTATCAAATCTAAGATCAGATACAAACTCATCTTTAAATGCATATCCAGGACCTCCAGAACCATTTCCGTCAGGATCACCACCTTGAATCATGAAGTCATTAATAACTCTATGAAATTTTAAACCATCATAAAAAGGTTTTCCTTTTAATTTATCAATAGTCACATAAGGATTAGTTCCTTCTGCCAATGATACAAAATTAGCAACGGTAATAGGAGCTTTTATGTATTCTAGTTGCAATACGATATTTCCTTTTTTTGTTGCAATTGTAGCAAAAATTCCTTCGTTAACAGAAGGCTTAGTTTCAACTTTTGTAATTGTTGTTTTTTTGCCTGGAACAGGCTTTTTAGTCTGCGCTTGTAGGTTAAGTACACCCAAGCAAAATAAAAAAAGAATTTTTAATTTCATCTTATTCGATTTTAAAATCTGTTAATTTCTAAAATAAACTTATTGTTGTGGCATTTTTTCCAACAACTGTACTTCAAATATAATATTTGCATTTGGCGGAATTACACCTCCTGCACCAGCTTGTCCATAAGCTAAATGAGAAGGGATAAAAAGTACTGCTTTATCTCCAAAAGAAAGTTTCTCGATACCTTCGATAAAACCAGGAATCATACCTTCTTTACTACCAGCTTGAAATGGTATTGGGTTGTATTGCTTTGCTTCAGCTCTGGCTGCGTCAAATTTCCCAAAAGTTTGAGCTACATTTTCTATACTAGTATCAAATAAAGTTCCGTCTTCTAGAAAACCAGCATAATGTATAAAAACTTGTGCTCCGGCAGCAGGTTTTTTACCTGAACCTTTTTCAGTAATTACATATTCTAAACCTGAACTAGTTTTTGTAGCTTTTGATTTTAAACCAGCGTAGTAAGCTAATTTCTCATCGCGAACTCCTTTAAATTTAGATTCAAATTCGCTTTTTTGTTTCGCTTCAGCAGAAAAATAATCATGAAAAACCTTAACAGCATCAAATTTCTTAGCTGCCTCGCCATTTCTGATAATAGTTACTTTCTTGATGTAATCATCTTGTTTAACTTGGTTAACAACTTCCATTCCTTTGTCTACAACATGACCAAAAATAGTATGTTTTCCTTCTAACCAAGGAGTCTCAACATGCGTGATAAAAAATTGACTACTATTTGTAGCAGGTCCGTTATTTGCCATTGCAAGAACACCACCTTTGTCAAATTTTAAATCGCTAAACTCATCTTTAAATTTGTATCCAGTATCTCCAGAACCAGTTCCTAATGGATCCCCAGTTTGGATCATGAAACTTTCGATAACTCTATGAAATTTTAATCCGTCAAAAAAGTGTTTCTTTTTTAATTCAGGATTAGTAACAAATTCGTTTTTGCCCTCTGCAAGCGTTACAAAGTTGGCTACAGTAATAGGCGCTTTTTGATAATTTAATTCAACAATGATATTTCCTTTATTTGTTTCAATTTCGGCATATAAACCATCAGGTAAATTGCTATGTTCGTCTTTACAAGAGTAAAGAGTTGTAATTGCAAGTAATAATAATATGAGGCTTTTTTTCATTTTAAAAATATTAGTTGTTTTTATTAATTTAATGAATCTTTCTTTATTGCAGGAGCTGCAGGTGTTGTAGGTTTAGGAGTCTCAGATTTTGGTTTTTTTGTTTCCATTTGTCTTCTATAAGCAGTTTCAGGAACAAAATTGTGTAACGTAACCGTACAGATTAAAGGCTGATTAATTCCAATTCTTTTTTCATCACCATGATAACCATAAGCCATATGAGATGGAAATAAGAAATTTACAGTTTCATTCTTGTGCATTAATTTAATACCATCGCGCAACCCCATCATGATTTCTTGTTTATCTACAAAATAAGTTTGAGGTCTTAATTCCATTTCACTATAAATAACATTTCCTTTTAAGTCTTTTATTTCATAGTCAAAAAAAGCAACATCTCCTTTTTTAGGAGTTATCGTATCTGTAGTATTTTGGTTTTCGTAAGCGTACCAATATCCTTTTGTCGAAGCAATATATTTTATTTTAGGATTGTTTTTTATAACAGCCTTAATTTGTTCTTCTTCAGTAGCTACAAGTTTTTTATTTCGCTCGATAGATTTTTTCATGAAAGTTCCCGAAGAAATAGAAATGGGTCTTCTGGCATCTTCATGTTGCTTACAGCTCGAAACTAAAACGGCTAAAACAATAGCTGAAGCAAATATTTTAGGATAGTTCATGGTAGGTTATATTTTTAGTTTGGTTACTAAATCTTCAAATTTTCTCAAAGTTTCTTCCATCGAATCAACTGATTTTCCTCCGGCGGCATTGCTATGTCCGCCACCATTAAAATGAGCTCTAGCAAACTCATTTACATCAAAACCACCTTGAGAACGGAAAGAAATCTTGATTATTTTCTCGTCTTTATTTTCAATAAATATAGCAGTAAAAACGATACCTTTCATACTTAAACCGTAATTTACGATTCCTTCAGTATCACCTTTTACATAATTAAACTCATCTAATTCGGCTTGAGTTAAAGAAGTATAAGAAGTTTTATGCTCAGTTAAAATCTTCAGGTTTTGCAATGCTCTTCCAAGTAATTGCAAGCGACTGTAAGAACTGTTGTCATAAAGCAAAATCGGAATCTGCGTGTTTTCGACACCCAAATCAATAAGCTCAGCTATAATACGATGCGTGTTTCCTGTTGTTCCAGGAAAACGGAAAGAACCAGAATCGGTTAAAATTCCAGTATAGATACAAGTTGCGATAGTTTTATCTAAATCTTCTTTTTTGTCTAAGAAAGAAATAAAATTATAAACCATCTCACAAGTAGATCCAAACGAAGTATCAGAATAGGTGTAAGCGGAGTAATCATCAGGTTTTTGGTGATGATCAATCATTATAAATGGAGCTTTTAGCTTTGCTAAAGTATGTTCCATTTCGCCAGTGCGATGTAAAGCATTAAAATCTAGCGTAAAAATAAGCTCAGCTTCTTCAAGAATTTTAGTGCAGTTATCGATATCTTTTTCGAATACTTTTACAGTTTCAGAACCTGGTAACCAAGCAAGGAAATCTGGAAAATCATTCGGAGCAATTACAATTGGCTCATGATTATTTTTTAATAAAAAGTGGTATAAACCTAAGGTTGAGCCCATGGCGTCTCCATCGGGACCTCTGTGCGGAATTATGGCAATTTTTTTGGGAGTTGCAAGTAACAACTTTATGGCTTGAATGTCTTGTATTTTCATAGTGTGCGAATTTACATTTTTTTACTGTAAACCTGAAAACATTTTAGACATTAACATGCTTTTATATCTTCTTATTTTTAGTTGATAGTTGTTGGTTTATAGTTGTTAGTTTATAACTTTAAGTTTTCAGTCGCAGTTGCGGTTTTCAGTGAGCAACTTTAGATTTGATTTTTTAACTGCAATCGCAACTGAAAACTGAGACTGGTACTGAGACTGGTACTGAGAGCTGCAACTGCATACTGCAACTAAATGCTATATCAAAACCATTTCTGGTACAAATCATACTTAGGACCTTTTACAATTTGCGATTTGTAAATGCCTACAGAGCCCGATGATAAGTAGGCTATAACACAGGTAATGGCAATAAAAATTCCGCTTTCAATACCAAAAAGTTCTATTCCCATAACGGTGCAAGCAATAGGAGTGTGGGTTGCGCCAGAAAAAACGGCAACAAAACCCATTCCGGCAAGAAGCGCAATTGGCATAGGAACAATGAGAGATAAAGCACTACCAAAAGTTGCACCTACAAAAAATAAAGGAGTAACTTCTCCGCCTTTAAAACCAGCACCTAAAGTAAATCCAGTAAAGAGAATCTTGAGTAAGAAATCATACCAGGCATTAGTATTTGTAAAAGCGTCAACAATTACTGGAACTCCTAATCCTGAGAATTTTGAAAATCCGAAACCAGCAATAGCAATTGCCAGAATGATTCCGCCAACAAAAGGACGAAGTGGAGGGTATTTTATCGTTTTAGAGAATAACGAACCCCAAAAATGTGTGCTACGGGAGAATAATAAAGCAGCAAACCCAAATAAAGCTCCACAAATTAAAGTATAAAATAGATTAGTCGCGGTGATTTCCGGTACAAGCGGAATACTATAATGAGTGTGTTTTACCTGCCAAATTTCGACAGTAAAATAAGCTGCGTAAGCCACTAAAAAAGAAAGCAAAATGCTTTTTAAGTTAATTTTACTAAAATATACAACTTCAAGGGCAAAAATAGCACCAGCTAATGGTGTTCCAAAAACAGATGCAAAACCAGCACTAATCCCTAAGATAATTAATGTTTTTCTTTCAGAATTATCAAGTTTAAAGATTCGGGTAAATTGATCAGCAATTGCACCGCCCATTTGCACTGCAGTACCTTCGCGACCAGCCGAACCACCAAATAAATGAGTGATTATAGTTCCAAAATAAACTAAAGGAGCCATTTTTAGCGGAATAATTTGCTTAGGATTTTCATATTCTTCGAGCAATAAATTATTGCCTTTTACAACATCTTTTCCTAAGTAATAATAGCTAAAACCTACAAGCAATCCGCCAATTGGCAGAAGCCAGATAATCCAATCGTGTAGGATTCTATATTGAGTAACAAACTCTAAAGTGATTAAAAAAAACGCCGAAGCAGATCCCGATAAAACACCTATTAAAACACAAATGAAAATCCATTTGAGAATGAGAAGTATAGTTGCTTTTAAATTCATTAAAGAGGGTTAACTGTGCTTGTGTGGGTACAAATATAATAAATCAGTTTTGAACACAAATTTCACTAATTACCACGAATTCTAAAGGCTAACTTAGTTTGTGATATTAATTTCACAAATGAATTTGTGGTAATTAGTGAAATTACTTCGTCTGTTCGCTCTTTCAGGCTCGAGTCGTGTTTGATTTTTATAATTTAATGATTGTTTGTTATTCTACAATTACAGCAGTAAATTCTATTTCTACCAAGTATTCAGGAGATACAAGTTTACTAATTTCGTAAAAACCAGTTGTTGGTTTTATATCTTTAAAAAACGCCGAATGTGCTCCAGCTACAGATTCAAAAGTCGAAATATCGGTGGTGAAAATTCGTGTTCTAATTACGTCTTTCATGCCGATTCCTAAATCTTCCAATACTTTTTCGACTCTTTCCAGTATGTTCAAAGTTTGTGCGTAAGCATCATCTGCTTTAACTTTGTCGCCATCAACAATTGCAACAGTTCCCGAAACTTCTACGATGTTACCAATGCGAACTGCGCGACAGTATCCCATTTTGTCCTCCCATGGTGATCCTGTCAAGATGTTTTCTCTTTTCATTATAAGGTTGTTTTGTGTGTTTTCGAACTGCTTTTTTGTGGTTTTAAAGAGCAATTCATAGTTAGATTAATATGCTGCAATTTATAAAAAATGCGCAAGAAAATCTGTAAAACACCGCTAATAATTCCTTATAAATAATCAGTTTTTGTGATAAAATTTCAGGATTTGGGCGTGTCCCTCCGGGGCGGGCTGTTCACGGCAAGTCCTCGCACTTCCTTCGTCAGGCTGTGGGCTTTCTGTTGCCATCCCTCACGCGAGATTGCGAATATGAGAAACTTCTTAAACCAATTAAAGATTGTTTTTTAACACAAATAAGAAAGTGTTTTATAGCATATTGTGACCTATATCCATTTTTCGTTGCTAGTATAATCATTAGGAAAATAAGTAAGATATTGTACCATTCTAGGAGATGTACCTCGGTTTGCAGATGCACAATGAGGCAATGTATTTTGCCAAATAATAAAGTCGCCTGCATTTGCAACAATTGGCACAGGTTGAGTTATCTTAAATATTTCCTCTCGAGGGTTTATATCAGACTCAAGGTTTTTTAACCAAGAATCTATTTTGTTATGAAATCCAGGAACACAATGAAAAGCACCATCTTGAGCGCCACAATCAGTTAGATAAAGTAGTCCTTGCAAGCCAAAACTAATAGGCAAACTTAAACTAACATCCCAATGAAGAGCGCCGCCTAAAAAAACAAATTTCTGAGTTTCTGGCGGGTTAAAGCTTACTTTATCAATTGTTTTATATATACCGTTAGTTTTATAAAGCTGTTCATACGCTTTTTTTATACGAGGAGAAAGTCTATTTCTATTCAACGTTTCATGGTCAGAAAAATTAAGCATCAATCCTTTTTGATCCTGATGATTGTTATACCATGACTCCTTTTTGTCAGGATCCATTTTTAAGAAATCCCAAATAGCAAGCTGTGTGGCTTCACAATCTTTTTTAGAAATAGCATTTTTTACAATAACATAACCGTTTTTATTCCAAAAAGCGAGATCATCATCAGATAGTACATTTTCAGTAAGGTCTTCAGGTTCTAAAGTTTTGTCTTTCTTATTTTTGTTAATCCAAATTTTAAAAGCTTCAAAATCGGGTTTCTCAAAATATAGATATTGTAAAGTATCTTCCATGCTAATTCCAAATTGGTAAAGCATTTCAATTTCTTTATCCCAAGTTATATTTTTATTAGTAGTAAACGTATTTGGGTTTAAAGTACGATTCCATAGATTTTCAAGAATATTCCAAGGCATAGTTTAAAATATAGATGTGGTTTAAAATTAAGAAATAATCAGATTTACTGTATCATTTCATGTGGTAATTGGTCAAAATAGACTTGTAATATAAAATCACCCACTACAATATCATTTACTAACAATAAGTGACCATTTGGAGTATTGTCCCATTTTATGTTTGTCGAAATATGAGGTAAGCTACCTTTCTGATTTTTAATACTAAGATTATCTATTTTTAATGATTTTCCGTTTTTATCAACTATTTCCTGTCCAGAAAAAAGTTTGTCGGCTCTGGTATATTTTCCATTCGGGAGTAAAAAAGGCAAATTAGAGTTACAAACTAAATAAGGAGTATCATTACGATCTAAAGTCATATATACCATTTTATTCGATTGGTATTGATTGCCTGCACTAAAAGAAATTTTTGCTTTAGATGATGATAATTTGATTTTCCCTCTGTATAGTTTTACTGATATTGCCGATACAGCATCACCTTTTTCAAAATGATCTATTGGTTTTAAACCTCTGGGAATTGTAATTAAAGCTTTGGAAGTTGGGGTAAAATTGTTTTTCATAGTGCATTTTTTTTAGGAAGTTGTAGACTGTATTAAAAAAAATATGACTCAAAATTAATGCATTTAAAAATCTAGTCGTTACGTATAAATACCTGTTTTAAGAGGATGAAAAAACTAATTGAATGAATCCATTTATTTCTTGTCAGCGTAATTTGAAAATAAAAAGACTTCTTGCATTTAGTTAAGTTTCATAAAGAAAATCACTAAAAGCAAGAAGTCTTTTAGAATTATAAGGAATATTATTCCGAAGAAATATATTCGTATAAGCAACATCATCATAATTAAGTATACTAATTAAATTAGTCAACTTGATATTGTTCAAAAAGGCGGAGCTTATTTTGGGTCGCAGTAAGGTTTTTTTGCAATGCTTCTATTTTATTTAATAAATGAGCAATAGCATCAATACCTTCTAGATTAATTTTGAGATCATAATGCATTCGTATCATTTTTTCTATAGCTGGCAATTGTTCAGGTTGTAAATATTGTTCTTCTTCCAGAACAATAATTTCTACTAAACCATAATTATTTAGTTTAGCTATAAAGGTGTCTTCAATTTCATGATATATACAAAATTGCTTTATCTGGATTAAATTTTCACTATTCATGATTTCTTATTTTAGCTAATTCTTGGAATAATTCTTTTTCCTTTTCGGATAAATTTGTTGGAATTTTGATGGTATAAGTAATATACAAATCTCCAAACTGATTGTCTTTTTTATATACAGGAAAACCTTTCCCTTTTAGTTTAACTTTAGTTCCGGGTTGAGTTTCTGCAGGAACTTTAATTTTTACTTTTCCATCAAAAGTATTTACTAAAACTTCGCCTCCTAAAATTGCCGTGTATAAATCAAGATCAACATCGGCGTATAGATTATTTCCTTCTCTTTTAAAATCAGAATCGTTTGCAATTACAAACGTAATATACAAATCGCCATTTGGGCCACCATTTGCTCCAGGACCGCCATGACCAGGAATTTTTATAATTTGTCCGTTTTCTACCCCAGCAGGAATTGTAATTCTGATATTCTTACCGTTCACAGTCAGATTTTGTTTGTGCGTAGTATAAGCTGATGCCAGATCTAATTGTAATTCGGCATTAAAATCTTGTCCTCTGTATTTAGCCTGACCTCTGGAACTTCTTCCGCCAGAACCATACATAGAATTGAAGAATTCAGAAAAATCACTTCCCGAAAAATCACCTCCGCCAAAACCAGAATAATCGGGATTACTTTGTTGTTGTCTGGAATATTGTTGCTGGTTAGGATCATATCCTGCTTTTTCAAACTCCTCAGCATGTTTCCAGTCTTTTCCATATTTGTCGTATTTTTTACGATTCTCAGGATTGCTTAAAACTTCATTAGCTTCGTTTATTTCTTTGAATTTTTGCTCGGCTTCTTTATCATTCGGATTCAAATCAGGATGGTACTTTCTAGCCAGCTTTCTATATGCTTTCTTGATTTCGGCTTCAGTCGCAGATTTTGTGATTCCTAATGTTTTATAATAGTCTATATAATCCATTTTTATGAGGTTTTAATAATGGTAAATTAAAGCATTGAAGTTATGAATAAGTTATTAATTATCAAAATAGTATATTTTTTTATATTAAAAATTTGAAAGAAAAGTTTTAATATTATGTAATGCCAATTAAGTCTTTTATAATTTTTTGGCAGGTTTTTTGTGTCCAAAAATTAGCCTAATATATTGTTATAAAACTCTTAAAGTTGTAGAGCCCATTTAAATTATGCTATTTTTGCGTATACTCTTGATTTTAAAAAAATCTAAAAATTGATTCCATAATATTATACCCGAATGAAACAGCTTTTATTTTTTATACTATTAATCACAACTGTTACAGCATCAGCTCAAGCAGAATTTAATACTAAGTTTAAACCAATTCCTCCAGCAAGTTTTGGCATTAAGCCTAAAAAAATACCACCTGCGGGAACAATTCCGCCTGAAATACCTAGTATAAAAGCGCCAAATGTTTTTAATAGCACAAGTATTGCACCCGTACAGTCACAATTAAACTCTACATATCAAATAGGTAAAAAGGATAGTTTTACTATGACACCTTCTGATGAATTTGCAAATCCTGGAGATAGATTCATACCAGGAATGGAAAAAGATTTGAATAAAACTCTAAAAGATCAAGGTTTAAAAGAAGGAAGAGGGACGTTGCTTAAACAGAATATCTCGTTTGGAGATTTTAAAACCAAAGCAAATTATTTTATTATCAGGCTTAGAGATTTTGGAGCAATTGATGGCGATTTGGTTAAGGTAACTTCAAATGATAAAGTAATACAATCGGAAATATTTTTGGATGTTAATTTTAAAGACATCAAAATCATTCTCGAAAAAGGATTTAATAAAATGGAATTCGAAGCACTAAATATAGGTACTTTAGGAGGTAATACTGCCGAAATCCAAATACTAGATGATCAAAAAAATGTGATTGTTCATGACTATTGGAACAATCTTGCTGCAGGTTTTAAAGCATCTGTAGTAGTTACTAAGGATGAGTAGGTCTTTTAAAGGTTCAGAGGTGCAAAGGTTCTGAGGTTCTAAGGTTTCTCTTTTTGAGGTTCATTCTTTGAGGTTTAAAGGTTCTGAGGTTTTTTATAGAAACAGAAACATTCTTGTCTTTTGATGTGAGTGAAACTCATACCATATAAATCAAACCAATAGCTCTACAGCGTATTGTAAATACAAATAACATGTTATAAACATTGCCAACGGTTTCAACCGTTGGAGCGCAATGTATTATCGCAAACCGTATCACACGGTTGAAACCGTGCGCTATGATTACAATAAGGTAGAATTTAATTTTTCAAAGGTACTGAGATACAAAGGTTCTAAGGTTTCTCTTTTTGAGGTTCAAAGTTACAAAGGCTCCTAGGTTCAAAGGTTTTTTATAGAAACAGACACCATCTTGTCTTTAGATGTTAGTAAAACGCATACAATACGTTATCGAACTAATAGTTCGATAACGTATTGTAAGCACAAATAACATGTTATAAACATTGCCAACGGTTTCAACCGTTGGAGCGCAATGTATTATCGCAAACCGTATCACACGGTTGAAACCGTGCGCTATGATTAAAATAGGATAGAATTTAGTTTTTTAAAGGTACTGAGATACAAAGGTTCTAAGGTTTCTCTTTTTGAGGTTCAAAGTTACAAAGGCTCAGAGCTGCAAAGGTTTCTTTTAAGGTTTTGCTTTACTGTTTACCTTTATTATATAAAAATCCCTTATTCTGTTTAATCGTTAATTCAATTAAAACAAAATAAGGGATTTATAAAGTAAGAGTTAAGCTAATATATATTTAGCCTAGCGAAAGAATTTGTAATCGTGAGTAAGATTATACGAATCTATAATTTGTAATTTATATGGGCTGTCGCTTAAAGGCAATTTATCAACCTCTATAGAAAATTTGTTGCTAGTAAGATTATCTACTTCTAGTACTTTACTTCCAGTACTATCATACACAATTCCTGATTTTAAATTTTTATTGGCTGTAACATCAATTTTATCAACAGCAATAGTTTTTGTTGAGTCAATTTGATATTGAACTTCGTGGTATCTATTAATCTTCAAGCCTAATGCGATCTTTTGCATTTTAAGGAATTCATTATAATATCTTGCACCCATTTCTCTTTGGCCAGCAGCATCAAAATGAATATCATCAAAATTATTGTTAGGTTTGGAAATTACAGTAGGAAATTCAGAATCAGCATATCCTGTGTTCATAACTCTATCAGGAGTAGCTTTAATGATTTGCTGTTGTTGCTTTCTTGAAGTGTTGTAATTAGCCCAATAAGGAACCATACCACCAAGTATAAATGGGACTTCCTGAATATCTTCCTGATGAATGTCGCTACGCATATCTGCAATCATTTGATCAAGCGTTGTTTGATATGGAGCCCACCCAACATTGGCTTCACCTTGATGCCAAAGTATAGCAGTTAATCTACTTCCGGGAATATTATCTAATAGGTAATTTACCCTTTCCATAGCATCTTTATATAAATTCTGGTTTTTTGTCCAGCTTGTAATACTACTTCCTGAATATCCGCAAGGAACAATTAAAACTTTTCTTTTTGAATTTTTTAAAATGTCATTTACATAAAGGTTAGAAAACGTAGTAGAAAAACTTACTCTGTCATTTGCTCTGGTCCAGAAATCTAGTGCTGGTTTTGCAGGTGCAATTCTATAGTTTAATCCATCTAATCTATAAATAGAATAAACTCTTGAGCTAACCGTATCGATAGCTTTGTTAAGTTGGTAACCATAGTGCGTATTAGATTGTCCAGCTACTAGGATTACATCATATCCTTCGCTTTGATCTAAATTTGAATTTGTATTGTTTTGGGCAATTGAAAATTGGAAACAAAATAATATTAAGAGTAATTTTATATATTTCATGTCGATTATTTTTTGATAATTTTTATTTGTTTAATCACATTGTTTTCAAGTGTTACTGATACAATATGAATTCCTGTTTGGAAATGATTTACTGCAATTACAACCTCATTTTGATCATATTTGTTTTGAAAGACTAATTGCTGACTTTGATTAAAAATGGCTATATTTTTAATCTTTGACGTTGCTGATACAGTTAAGTTGTCAGTTGTAGGATTTGGATAAACCATTACATTTTCTGATGTAATCTCAGGTTCAATCGATACCGTTTGTACCTCAATTGCCGGTTCAATTAATACCGCTTGTTTTTCAATCGTTGGCTCAATTATTTTGGATGTACTTAATAATTGAGGTTTTGTATCATTATTAAGCATTCTTAAAAATTCCTTATAATATCTTGCTCCCATTTCTCTTTGTCCAGCTGCATCAAAATGAATATCATCAGAATTATTATTAGGTTTTACGATTACAGTAGGGAATTCTGAATCGGCAAATCCTGTATTTTGTACTCTACTTGGTGTACTTTTTATAATTTCTTGCTGTGTTCTTCTGTTGCTTGCTGCATTTACCCAATATGGAACCATACCGCCAAGTATAAAAGGAACGTCTTGTATGTTTTTTTGATCGATATCTGATCGCATATCTGCAATCATTTTGTCAAGTGTTTTTTGGTAATCTGCCCAACCAACGTTAGCCTCACCTTGATGCCAAAGTATAGCTGTTAACTTACTTCCAGGAACATTCTTTAAAACATAGTTTACTCTTTGCATGGCATCATTGTACAAGTTTTGGTTTTTTGTCCAGCTTGTAATACTGCTTCCAGAATAGCCACAAGGAATAATTAGAACTCTTCTTTTTGAATTCTTTAAAATATCATTTACATAAAGATTAGAAAAAGTCGTAACAAAGCCGACTCTGTCATTTGCTCTTGTCCAGAAATCTAATGCTGGTTTTGCAGGTGCGATTCTGTAATCTAACCCGTCAAACCTATTAAGAGAGTATACTCTTGAGCTTACAGTATCAATAGCTTTGTTAAGTTGGTAACCATAATGTGTATTTGATTGACCCGCAACCAAAATTACATCATAGGAAACATCATTAGCATTTATTGGATTTTTTTTGGTTTGTGCAACCGATGTTTTTAATCCTAAAAAGGTGAATAGGACCGAAAAGAGTAATAGCGTAATTTTATTTTTCATTGACTTGTTTTTTTAGTTTATCCTTAAAAAATAGATTTAATTTAAAGGACGTAATTAATATTCAATATTTTTTTTGT